>JAAYUY010000031.1 GCA_012517435.1 Sphingobacteriales bacterium
ATCATGGCATCCATTGGATTAAGCGGAAATGACGGTATGGTAGCCGCACTCGTAATCGGAGGTGTTGTTTGTACGGCTCTTGCCATGGCTGGCGGATTTATCACTGACCTCAAAATAGGCTACTGGCTGGGAAGTTCCCCCTATAAACAACAATCATGGAAATTCCTCGGTGTCCTGGTAAGTTCTGTAACCGTTGGCGGGGTTATCATTTTGTTAAATAAAACCTATGGCTTTGTTGGAGAAAAAGCATTGGTAGCTCCTCAGGCAAATGCAATGGCAGCTGTTATTGAGCCGCTGATGTCGGGGAAGGCCGCTCCATGGCTTTTATACACATCAGGCGCTTTTATGTCGCTGATACTGACCATGATAGGTGTCCCTGCCCTTGCATTTTCACTTGGAATGTTTATACCACTTGAGTTAAACACTCCTCTTCTGGTAGGGGGTTTGGTAGCATGGTATGTTTCGACCCGTTCAAAGGATGAAAAACTTAATCAGGCACGCAAGGAAAGAGGTACTTTGCTGGCTTCGGGCTTTATCGCAGGAGGCGCTTTAATGGGTGTTGTCAGTGCACTTTTAAAATTTGCAGGACTTAACATCGTCAATGAAGAATGGTTTGAATCAAATGGTGCAGCTATCCTTGGATTTTTCATGTTTCTCCTTTTGGTTGCCTACCTGGTTTACGAATCTTTAAAAGCAAAAAAAGAAAGTATTGAATAAAATAAAATGGTTATGAAAGAAAAACTAATAGAAAGGTTTCTGAAATATGTCAGTATCGATACGCAATCTGATGAAAATTCATCATCAACCCCCAGTACCGCAAAACAATTCGAGCTTGCCCACCTGCTGACTGATGAATTGAATAAAATGGGGTTGAAGGACGTAAGCCTTGATGAAAAATGCTATGTAATGGCTACTTTGCCCGCCAATACGGATAAAAAAATACCAACGATAGGCTTTATTGCCCACCTTGACACCAGTCCGGATATGCCGGGGAAAGATGTCAGGCCTCAGATTATCCAAAATTACAACGGTAAAGCCATATTACTGAACCAGGAAAAAAACCTCTACCTTTCTCCGGAAGACTTTCCTGAACTCCTTAAACTGGAAGGCAAAACTCTCATCACCACTGACGGCAACACATTACTTGGTGCAGACGACAAAGCTGGAGTCGCTGAAATAATGACAGCCATTGAATACCTGACTGAGCATCCGGAAATCAAGCATGGAGAAATAAAAATCGGTTTTACCCCTGACGAAGAAATCGGACGGGGTGTGGATCATTTTGACGTGAAAAAATTTGGTGCTGAATATGCCTACACCATGGACGGAAGCTGGGAAGGTGAAATTGAATTTGAGAACTTTAACGCAGCAGGTGCCAAGGTTTTTATTCAGGGGAAAAATATTCATCCCGGATATGCAAAAAACAAAATGATTAATGCGCTGTTATTAGCCATTGAATTTGAGAATATGCTTCCAAGAGTTGAAAAACCCGAACATACACAGGACTATGAAGGTTTTTATCACCTGATGAAAATAGATGGCAGTGTCGAAAATGCCATGTTACAATACATCATCCGCGACCACGACAAAATAAAATTTGAGAAAAGGAAACAGTATTTTGAAAAAATTACCGGATTTCTTAATGAAAAATATGGAGCAGATACCTTCAGGCTTGAGATGAAAGATCAATACTACAACATGCGTGAAAAGGTCGAACCTGTTTTTCATGTGGTTGAAAAAGCCATAAAAGCTATGGAAATGGCCGGTGTTGAACCGATAGTCAAACCTATCAGAGGGGGAACAGATGGAGCAAGATTAAGCTACATGGGGCTTCCCTGCCCGAATATTTTTGCCGGAGGTGTTAATTTTCATGGCAAATACGAATACGTTTGTGTTGAAACCATGGAAAAAGCCGTCCAGGTAATTCTAAACTTAGTTAAACTTTACGCAGAATAAAATCTACCATTAATATTAATTACCCATGATGAGACAAACATTTATTTCTTTGACAGTTTTGTTTTTTCTGACTTCAGTATTCTTTAGTTGTAAGGATGAACCGGATCCTGTTATTAAAACTACCCTGAAAATCACTGTTAAAAATCAGCAATCACAAGCAATTGACAGTGCCGAAGTATTGCTGTTTGCCAATGGGGAAGACTGGTCTAACAAAAGGAACGCTTTATTTCCTGCAAAATTTACGGATAAAAACGGAGAAGTCAGTTATGTGGACATCGATACAACGGAATATTGGATAAATGTGGAAAAAGGGAATCTGAACAACTGGTTTACCACCACAAAAACCAACGGAGCTATCCCGGCCAATAAAGTTACCGAATTGACAATAATCATTAAGTAATTATTCATCCCCAAAGGAAATTCCCAGCCCTTTGGCTGTTTTGACCAAATCTGACTCGGGATTGACATAATTGGGCCTGCTGATGGCATCTCTCAAATCGACTGTAGTAATATTGGGATGCCGGTAGGCTACCATTTTCCCAAACTCCTTGTTCAAGACCATTTCAAAAGCCTTAACGCCAAACTGACTGGCCAAAACCCTGTCGTATGCCAGCGGAACTCCGCCTCTCTGCAAATGACCTAAAACCGTATTCCTGATTTCATGCTCACATCCCAGTGCTTTCAACTCTCTTTCCAGTTTGAAACCAACTCCTCCCAACTTAATGTGATGATAACCGGCTTCGGCTACATGTGTGCCCACTACTTCACCTCCGATAGATTTTGCTCCTTCAGCTATGACCACAATGGCAAAACCCCTGTCTTTCTTAAATCTTTTATTGATTTTTTGAAGAACCACATTCGGATCATAAGGAATTTCAGGAATGAGGCAGATTTCTGCACCTCCTGCAATGGCAGCATGAAGAGCGATCCAGCCGGCATCTCTTCCCATCACTTCCAGAATAAAAACACGGTTATGGCTGGCGGCTGTCGTTACCAGTTTATCAACAGCTTCGGTGGCAATCTGGACAGCGGTCTGAAAACCAAAAGTAAAGTCCGTTGCACTCAGGTCGTTGTCAATAGTTTTTGGAACACCGATAATATTCAGTCCTTTTTCAAAAAGAGCCTGAGAAATACGCTGCGAACCATCACCTCCGATATTAATGACGGCATTAATACCAAGATACTGAATTTTCCTGATCATCTCGTCCGACCGGTCGATGGTAATATATGTCCCGTCATTCTGACGGACAGGCCATGCAAAAGGGCCTCCCCTGTTGGTGGTTTGAATGATAGTTCCACCTATAAAATGAATTCCTGCTGTGTTTTTTTTATCCAGAATCATCACTTCTGTCGGTTCATTCAAGATACCGTTAAATCCTT
The DNA here is from genome assembly GCA_012517435.1 of Sphingobacteriales bacterium. NCBI lineage: Bacteria > Pseudomonadati > Bacteroidota > Sphingobacteriia > Sphingobacteriales > Sphingobacteriales bacterium. Next base: position 3,337 of record JAAYUY010000031.1, read on the forward strand.
CAATACTTCCCAGAACTTCCCAGTTCTCTTCCCTGGATGCTCTTCTGACCACAGCTCTGATTACGGCATTTAATCCGGGGCAATCGCCACCGCCTGTTACAAGTAAAACACGGTTCATCTTCAATATTTTTTGCAAAATTACTCATTATTTTCCTGGAACAGGTAAAATATGTTTTAAGAAATTGATTTTTTGAGATGAACTTCAAGCAGGTCAGTTTTCTTTAGTGGAATATTTTTTAAAAAAACAGGAAAACATAAGGAATTCTTCGGTATGTAAAAAAAGGAATCCGGGACCCGAAATTCAAAACCCGTAACCTTAACTCATTACCATTCATCTGTAACTGTATCGGATTATTTACAATGTCAAAATGGTATGATAAAACAAAAGGGTTTCAAGCCATTTAAGCCAGAAACCCTTTCTGATAAGTCGGGGTGAGAAGATTCGAACTTCCGACCCCTTGCACCCCATGCAAGTGCGCTAACCGGGCTGCGCTACACCCCGAACTTTAATTATTCCTGAAAAAGAACTTTTTTATTTCCCCGCAAATATCTGACAGTAAATCAAAATGTGAAAGATTTTTTCAGGTTTTCATTCCCCCGCAAATATTGATGACCTGACCTGAAACATAAGAAGACAGGTCGGAGGCTAAAAACAAACACACATTGGCAACATCTTCAGGATAACCGACACGCCTGAGGGGAATTTTTTCTATCCATCCTTTTTTAATATCTTCCGGTAATTTTGCTGTCATCTCGGTCTCGATAAATCCCGGTGCAACGGCATTGCATCGGATATTCCGGCTTCCGACTTCCTGAGCGATTGATTTGGTGAACCCGATAATGCCAGCCTTGGAGGCAGCATAGTTCGACTGCCCTGCATTTCCACCGACTCCTACTACGGAGCTAACGTTTATGATGGAGCCCTGACGGTTTTTCATCAGTTCCTTCAACACCGATCTGGTAATGTTGTAAACAGATTTCAGATTAACATTTATCACCGCATCCCACTGATCTTCAGTCATTCTCATTAACAGATTGTCGCGGGTAATACCTGCATTGTTGACAACTATATGAATAGTTCCAAAATCATTAATGATCTGATTGATGGTGGCCTCTGATTTCTCAAAGGAACTTGCATCTGAAGGATAGCCAATGGCTTTTACGCCAAAAGCTTTCAGTTCATTTTCGGTGTTGATCATGTTGTCATCCCTGAAAATATCGGTAAATGCAATATTTGCCCCGTTTTCAGCAAATTTCAGGGCTATTGCCTTACCAATTCCCCGGGATGCACCGGTGATGAAAGCAACTTTTCCGTCTAATAATTTCATTTTCTTAAATTTTTAGGTTTATTCAGCCGGGCAAATTTAGATAAAATTCAAATAACTGCATTTATCCCTGCAGACTGCAACTAACTTATGCTATTTGTTTAAAATCAGTACTTTATGAATTTTTCCCTGAAAATTCTGTCTCCCTGAAACAGGGTGATAAAATATAAGCCGGAACGGAGAAATTCAGCAGGAATTTCATTGAACTTTTCAGTCAGAAAACCTTTAACTATTATTTTTCCCGACAAATCAGCTATTTCGTAAGTCATTACATCATTATAGCCATTTAACAATAATACCCGTATTTTATCAGCCACAGGATTAGGATACATCAGTATGCCATACGGAATTAAGCTCCTGATGGCGACATTCGAATCAAAATAAATATTAATGGTATCAGATCCGGTACATCCGTTTTTCGTAACTGTCAGCCATACGGTTTGTTTGCCGACATAAGCTGAGCTGACCAACAGGCTGTCTTCCGTACTGTTGTCTGACCAAAAATAACTGTCAAATTTTTCTTTCGGCTTTAAAACAATCTGATGGTTCACTTTGACAGTGGTATCATTTCCAAGAAACATCCCAGGATTGGGCACCACCTCAAGCTCCATTTCTGTTGAATCGCTGCATCCTTCATCAGATTCTGCCAATAACATGACATGATATATTCCCGGATTATCGTAGTGATGGTAAGGATTCTCAAGATTTGAAACTGTACCATCACCGAGATACCATGTGTAAGCTAAAGTTCCTGTTTCAATTTTACTTAAGTTTGAGAGCAGGAATATATTTTCATCCTTGCATTGCCGCTTATTATTAACTTTAAATTTTGCCACAGGACTTGGATTTACCTTTAAAATCGGTCCTAAAACCGTATCTGAGCAGTTCCCATCAGAAAATGTAATCAGCTGAACCTGATAATTTCCGGGGGAAAGATAACTATGCACACCCACACTATCGAGTAAGTGATCGCCATCGCCAAAACTCCAGAAATTTGATATTATCTTTCCCCTTGACAAAGTCGTGTAAGGATGGAAAATAAATTTATTTCCAACAAAACATTGAACGGTATCGTTTACCTCAAGCCTTGAATCAGGACGGGGATTAGCATATACCATAACCTGATTAAAATTGATATCACCACATTCATTGCTCACCCAGACCGAATACAAACCCGAGGTATCAGTACGGATACTCCTGCTGGTAGAAAGGGTATCTGTCAGATTGTTGTATTTCCAGACATATTTAAAATCCGGAGACTCCTGAACTGCAAGTTCAATTGGTTTTTCATAGCATACATCTATATAAGGCGTTAAGACAGTATCAGGTTTTTGCTTAAGCCTCACGCTGACCGGATAACGTTCTGATTCGCAATACCTTTGTTTTGTGTAATGAATATCGATGACAGCCTGTGTATTGGTCTGGAAACCTGATTTAAAAGGATAATCCAATATCGAAGCATTTGACACCTGTAAATCATCATTTACTTTAACTCCTGAAAAAGAATTGGCTGTGAGCAATACCTCGGATTTGGTCGAAGTTACGTAAAATGAATAATTATTATTGGCTCCAATTTTGAAATTCTTCATTTTGATGTTGGAAAAACTATCAGGGCCATTTGATTGAATTGTTTCTGAACCTAATAAATTCCATTCAGAAGGATTGGTCTCAAATCCTTTATAAAAGCCACTCCTGAAATAAACTGCAACAGGGAAAGAATATCCGGATGGTTTGGAAGACATTACACCAATGCTTTCCATGAATATATCATACTCTTTTGCCTGAATATTGAACATGTAGCCCATTTTACCAATTTTTTTACCCCATACCGGGATGTTGATACTGTCTGGTATGCTGAGAATATTGACAGCCGTTGCATAAAAAATCTTGTTTTCCTTACATTTTATCAGATCATATATGGAATCTTTCTGAAAAGGAAACTCACTTTGCGGAGAATAATACCAGAAATAATTCATCCCATCTCCATGAATTTCAAGCCTTGCATTGTCATTTTCACAAATATTATCATTTTTCACAAAACTCACTTTCGGTTTCCTGATGACCTTAAAATTATCAATTTTTATTGTATTGTTTAAGGTATCTTCATCTTTCATCCATTGCGGAAGCATCAGCCTTACCTGAAGTTCATTCGGACCAATAAACTGAAATGTATCTTTCCCCAGATTAAGAACGGTATCCTGCATATAGCTGAGTGAAATATTAAAAGTATCTTCAGTAATTTTTTTTCTGTTAAAGCTTACAGAAAGTATAAAGGTATCTATATCAACTAAACCCAAATTACTGATTTTTAATCTTATATCATTGAGGCCTTCACAAACGCTGTATTCCTTTTCGATAATATAAGAAACTGAGGCATCTATTTGTCTGGTATTGATATCATCCGCTCCGATTGTTGGCCATAATGGACTTCGGTTTTCTCCGTCAATATCTGTGGTAACCTCTGTAATTGGAGTTGCCAGCTTAAGGTAATCATAATCAGTCAAATGTAAATCTTCATATGATTTAAACCCAGGTTGACCAAAAATCGAATGATTATCAAATTTAGTATCAGCTACCCATTTCTGAAAAGTAGGAACATTGGTGGAAGCATAGGTAGCAAAAGATTTTCCTTCAGTGTAAAAACAATTATAATCTGAAATCCCAAGTGATTTGTATTGAACGGCATAATTCGAAAGCGACAATACATTACCATTATTAAAGTTAGCGAGGATATTGTTCTTCAATTCATTATACTGAGGATTATAATTTTTGGGACAGTTA
>JAAYUY010000032.1 GCA_012517435.1 Sphingobacteriales bacterium
GGATCGAATAAAACATCGAGGGTGGTCAGAGATTTTCCTGAAGGGACAATACTCATCACCGGAATATCTGATTCCCTGATGATTTCAAGTGCATGAGAACCAATAAAATATTCAGTTATATCGAGTTCCTGCTGGGTCATGATCATGATCAGTCCGGCTTTCAGTCTGGCAGCATATTCAATGACTATTCTGGCAATATCCCCTGTTTCATCCTTTACCAGCTCCGTAGTGCAATCAATTTTTTCCGCTATGATTTTCGTTTTGGCCTCCATCATCTTCTGATAAATCAGGCTTTCTTTTTCCTTAATGTTGACATTCAGAACAGAAACAATATGAATTTTAGACTTGAAATATCTGGCAAACTGAATGGCATAAGCTACTTTTTCTTTGGTTTCTTTGGTAAGATCGAGGGGAAGAACAATATTTCTGTAAGAAATTTTCTGTTCAAGTCCTTTAACGGTAATCACCGGAATTTTTGATTCCTTGATCACTGCAAGGGTATTGCTGCCAATAAATTTTTTCGTAATGCCCGATGTTCCGTTGGTTCCCATTACAATCAGCCTTGCCCCGATTTCATCAGCCGTTTCAAGGATGGAACGGTAAACTTTTCCTTTCGTTACCATGACTGAGATGGTGGCATTGGATACTTTTGTCGATTCTGCCTTAATATTTTCGAGTTTTTCCAGTGCCTTTTCCCTTATTTCCTGATAATCATCGTGAGGCCTGACAAAGTTCAACAGACTGCCCGACTGTTCCACCACAAATAATATCACTATTTCAGCATCAAAGAGGCGGAATAAGTTAAGGGTATGTTCGAGAGCAACCATCGATTGCTCCTGAAAATCAACGGGGACAAGTATCTTATTTTTTGAATCGCTTTTCATATTAATTTACATTAGTCAGTTTTCTAAAAGGGCTTCAAAAATACATCATTAGCCCGATTTATGCCTGTATATTTTTAAAAATCATGTCCATTCGCTGTCGTCCATCCACTCCACAGCATCTTCAAAATGAGAGACAATGGTTTTCTGTCCGTCAAAAATAACTGAAACAATATCAATTCTGATCTCGTTATCTATTTGGTATTCTTCAAGATATGCGTCAATTGCCCTGAGGAGTCTGATTTTTTTCGACCTGTCCACTGCTTCTTCGGGAAAACCGTGCATGGTGCCTGTCCGTGATTTTACTTCCACGAACACATAGAGTTCATTTAATTTAGCAACAATATCAATTTCATCTTTATCGTACGTCCAGTTACGGTGTAAAATCTGATAACCCTTTTTTACCAAAAATTTTACAGCTTCTTCTTCTCCTTTCCTGCCGGTTTCTAAATGCGTACTCAATTTTTCAGATACTGTGAAATTTTTTGTAAGGATATTTCCCTGTCGGCATTCATCTGTTGCCGCAACTCATTGAGGTTGTTGAATTTAAGTTCATCTCTCAGCCTTTCCAGAAAATATACCGTGATGTTTTTACCATAAACATTTTTCGAAAAATCAAAAATATTAACCTCGACCGAACGCCCTTTCCCATGAATGGTAGGATTTTCACCTGAATTAAGCATGCCGAAAAACTCCTCATTATCGATTTCAACCTTAACCAGATAAACCCCGTCTTTGGGCATTTGCTGAACATCCTGCTCAAAATCAATATTGGCAGTGGGAAAATCAAGTTTTGATCCGATATTCATACCTTTTATTACCTTGCCATCCATAAAGTAATGGTAGCCCAGCATTTTATTGGCTCTTTCAATATCACCTTCAATAAGAAACCTGCGGATTTTTGTACTGCTGACTGCAATGCCATCGAGAATAAAAGGCTCTACTTCAAAAACCTCGATATTGTATTGTTTATGCTGTTGGTTTAAAAGCTGATAAGAGCCCTGTCTGTCTTTGCCAAAACGATGGTCATAGCCGGAAACTACTGCGCTGACATCAATTTTTTTAATCAGCAGATCTTCAATAAATTCCAGATAATTCTGCTGCGAAAATTCCACAGTAAAAGGTAAAACAAGAAGATTGTCAATACCAATATTTTCAAAAAGATATATTTTATTTTCAAGTGTGGACAGCAGTTTTGGCATATCGTCAGGCGGGCTGAGAACCCTTCGGGGATGAGGCCAGAAGGTAATGACAAGATTCCGGCAGTTTTTCTCGTCTGATACTGATTTCAGTTTTTCCAACACCTTTTGGTGCCCGAGATGAAGGCCGTCAAATGTGCCAATGGTAACCACCGGCTTGTGAATTTCATATTTCAGGTTGTAAATGTCTGTAAAAACTCTCATTAAAGAATCACCTGTTTAGCACCAGAGACAATATTTTTAAAAGACGCAAAATTAACAGCTTTTTTAATATGAAAATCACCGATCTGCGTTCTTTGGAGCCAGGTGAGCACTGCCGCACTTCCAAGGCTTTTCCCGAAATCATGAACCAGAGAACGGATATAAGTTCCTTTGCTGCATTTTACCGTAAAAGTAAGCTGATTGCCTTCAAATGCATTGACCTGAAAATCGTAAATGTTTACCCTCCTTCCCTCCAAAACAGGATTTTTCCCTTTTTTCGCCAGCTGATAAGCCCGCTTTCCTTTTAATTTTATGGCTGAAAATACAGGAGGTTGCTGAATAATTTCTCCGGTAAATTTTGCAACAGTTTCTCTGATTAACTGATCGTCAATGTGGTCAATCGGATAATTTCCCGTAACTGGCGTTTCAAGATCATAGGAAGGTGACTCTACACCCAATTGTAAAGTACCGGTATATACTTTCGGGAGGTTCTGATATTCTTGAATGCTTCTGGTTTTTTTCCCGGTACACAAAATCAGTAAACCTTCTGCCAAAGGGTCAAGTGTGCCGGCATGCCCGATTTTTTTTATCGGAACAATTGATTTAATCTGCCTGATGACATCAAAAGATGACCATTTGAGTGGTTTATCAAACAGGATAACTTCTCCGTTTTCAAAATCAATGATTTCAGGTGAAGCATCTATATCAATCATCATCAGACGACCTTGAGTTCAACCCCCATGAGCAATAAAATCAGCAGGGCTCCTCCGAGGATAATACGATACCAGCCAAATAGTTTAAATCCATACCGCGTCAGGAAAGTAATAAAGCCTTTGATGGCAAGCATTGCCACCACAAAAGCCACCAGATTACCTATCAGGAGAGTATTGATATTGGAGGCATCGAGCAGTTCATAGTTTTTAAGCAGTTTATATGCTGAAGCCAGCAACATGGTGGGTACGGCAAGGAAAAAAGAAAATTCAGCGGCACTTTTTCTGTCGAGTTTCTGGCTCATTCCACCAATGATGGTAGCTGCAGAACGAGAGACACCGGGGATGACAGAAATGATTTGGATAAGTCCGATGATAAAAGCATTTTTAAAGGACATTTTTTCAATATCAGAAGTGGAATTCTTAAACCATTTGTCCACAAACAACAGTACCACACCACCGGCAAGAAGAGAAACGGAAACAATCAACACGCTTTCAAGCATCTGATCGATAAGTTTTTCAAGAAGAAAAGCAAGAATAAGCGGCAGGCAGGCAATAGCCAGCTTGTAATAAAATCCGAGAGATTTAAAAAAACGTTTCCAGTAAAGCACCAGCACGGACAAAATTGCCCCGAACTGAATATTGACCAGAAAAGCCTTGGTAAAATCGTTGGCTTCGACCCCGAGAAGCGCCTGGGTGATAATCATGTGGCCGGTGGAGCTGATGGGAAGAAACTCGGTAATGCCTTCAACAACGGCAATAATGATACTTTCAACCGTTGTCATGTTCCGTTTTCCTGCCTGGTTTGTACATGATGGCAAATGCTACAATGGCAAATCCAATCATGATGACAATAACTGAAAGCCCTGTTTTTCTGAAACTCATGATATTCTGAGTCCCTGTCATTAAAATGTAGCCCAAAACCGTAATACCAAAACCAATTAGCATCAAGATGTAGTTTATTTTGCTGAAAGGCAGGGATTCGCCTGCAAAAATACCTTTTTGTCTTACCGGCTGTGGTTTTACAGGAGCCGGCTTTTTCCCTTTCTGGTTTTGCTGAACTTTTTTCTCTTTCATTGATTCATGTTTAATAAAGATCGTCCAATTTCATGCGCAGATATTTTTTGACGCTGAAATAACTGCTTACAAAGGTAATGATAACCCCAAATACAATCAGTAACAGGCCAAGTAAAATATTGGTTGTAACATCAAGACTCCAGTCAATATTAAATCTAACCGTTATAAAATAGACAACAGCGACCAGCAGAATGATGGCTGTAATACTTCCGATAATTCCGAATTTAACTGCTCTCATGATGTAGGGTTTGGTGATAAAAGACATGGTAGCCCCTACCAGTTGCTGTGTCTTTATCAGAAATCGCTGACTATATAAGGTAAGCCTGATCGTATTGTTAATCAATACAATAGCTATTAATAAAAACAGAATCATAAAACCCAGAATAATCATACCTCCTACCCTGACATTTCTGTCAATATTTTCAAGAATGACTTTCTGATAGGCAATTTCTTTGACAAAAGGCATTTTTTCGAATTGAGTTTTAAAAGCTTCCACACTATCCACCTGGGCATAAAAAGCATGAAAATAAACATCAAGAGAAGCCGGGAACGGATTAAATCCCAAAACAGCTTCAGCATCTTCACCCAGCTCCGACAGCATAATTTCTCTGGCCTTTTCTTTCGAAATAAATTCTGTCTTTTTTACATAATATTCATTATCAAGGGTTTTTTGCATTCTGATAATATCAGCGTTACGTGCATCTTCAGTAAATATGATATTGACCTGCAGATTTTCTTTCAGATATGTTTTAAGCTGGTCGGCATATAAGACCAGTATGCCTAAAAGCCCGATCAGAAATAAAACAAGCGTAATACTGACAAAAGGAGATAAGAAAGAACCTCTTCTTCGCCTGATATTTTTTGTTTTTTTCACAAAACAGTTTTTTTTATACTAAAACAAAGGATAATTTTGCTGTCAAAAATAAGGGATTATATCTGTTTTGTTTAGCCGCTGGTTGATTTTTCGTAATATTGTTGAAAATTTTAAGCATGCACCTCGTCATAGATATTGGCAACACTTTTATCAAAACTGCTGAATTCAAAGGAAAAAAAATGATTTCTCTGGCAAAATCGCCACTGAAAGACTTCAATGTTCCCATGCTGACTGCAAAAGGAAAAACTTATCAGTCGGCCATTATTTCCTCAGTTATCGGTGATCATCCTGAACTGGATGAATACCTGTTAAAAGTAAGCCACAAGCTTATTCATTTCGGTAAAAATACAAGCATTCCCTTGAAAAATCTGTATAAAACGCCTGAAACCCTTGGAAAAGACCGATTGGCAATGGCTGCAGGGGCGGCCATGATGTTCCAGGGCAGAAATATCCTTATTGTAGATGCCGGCACCTGCCTGACCTTCGATTTTGTGAGCCAAAACAGTGAATATCAGGGCGGGAGCATCCATCCCGGCCTGATGATGAGATTTAAAAGTCTGAATAGTTTTACAGCCCGCTTGCCATTGATCAGGTTTCAGGAAGATTATTTCAGACTGACAGGCCAAAGCACTGAAGAATCAATATTGTCGGGTGTTCAGTACGGAATGGTGGCTGAAATAAATTCGGTCATCAGCGATTATAAAAAACACTATGGTAAAGTTAAAATAATTTTAACAGGAGGAGACAGTGCCTATTTGTCAAAATATTTAAAAAGCCCGATTATTGCAGACAATTTTTTTCTTTTAAAATGCCTTTATAAAATACTTTTATTTAATGCTTAAAGCAAGACTATCGCTGATTTTTTTTCTGGCATGCTCCTGTCTGATACTACAGGCACAAACGTTTAAACATCCATACTCCTTTTACGGTATAGGAATACCTGAAGATCAGGCAACAGCAAGAAATGCCGGAATGGCCGGGATTTCCGTTTCGGGAGGAAATGAATTTTCATATTCTCCGGTCAATCCTGCCACTTATTCCCTCCTGAATTACACCAATTTTTCCATGTCTGTCAGAGGGAAAATTTTTAACCTGAGTCAGGACACCATTCACTCGTGGTCGAATCTGTTCAGCTTCGCTCATTTCGGGTTGGGTTTCCCAATCTCCAAAAAGCTCAAATGGAATGCTTCTTTCGGCCTGCAGCCCCTCAGCAGAACCGGTTATAAATCAGTATTTTCTATTGCAGGAGGGCACGACACCCTTGACTTTACAGAAAAATTTGAACTTACCGGAGGCTTTTCAAAAGCATATCTGGGAAGCTCAGTTAAACTTTTCAGGGATATTTATGCAGGGGTGAACCTGAATTATATTTTTGGCAATACCCATGTCTATCATTCCATGCTTTTCGATGATGAACTGGCCTTGCTGGGTTTTATTTCTGAGAAAAACAGCTTTTTTGGCAATATTGGTTTTGATTTTGGCTTGCATGGAAAATTCAAACTGAATGAAAACAACTTTCTTTTTGCCGGAGGGTATTTCAGCCCTTCCGTAAAATTCAACATTTCCAATGATGAGGTAGTAACAAGTTTTCTGAACGAAGATTCCAAAATCACTTTTAAAGATACCATACTGATGACCAATCAGATAAGCGGTAATTTTTCTATACCGTTGAAATATGGTGCAGGCCTTTCGGTTTTACTCAATAACAGGCTTTTTGCAGGTATTGACTACAAGTTTGAAAAATGGTCATCCTTTTCTTTTCCGGGGATTACACAAAATCTTGCTGATCAGCATGAATTCTCACTCGGAGGCGAATATACACCCAATAATGAAGACCTTAACTATTTCAGGCGGGTAACTTACCGTGCTGGCATTAAATATGCCTTAACCTACCTGAATGTTCCTGTAAATCTTGATCATACGCCCATGCAATCTGAAAATTTAAATAAGGCAGCACTGACAATAGGAGCCGGTTTTCCCATCAGGAAAACAAGTTCATTTATTGATGTGGCGATTGAGGCTGGTAAAACGGGAAGATTATATGAAGACATTATCCGTGAATACTATTTTCTCATAAACGTAGGATTCAGGTTTAATGACAATTGGTTTATAAAAGCAAAATACGAATAACATGAAAACAAAAACATTGTTCACTACTGCGTTATTTCTCGGCCTTTCCACAGGCTATTTTTACGGATGTCAGGCAAAAACAAAACCTGTTGTTTCTCCCGTAAATGAAGAAATGACGGAAATCAGAACCGAAACCCTTGTACAGGAAATCATCAGTGAAGAGTCAGTTCCGGCAGCTCCCCTGACCGATAACAAAGACAGCATTAAAAACCTTGAAGAATATTCACTTTACATTGAATATTTCAAGCAAAATGCCTATACGGATGCCTGGCCACACTGGAAATATCTGTTTATCAATGCACCTTCTTTCAATAAAGGCCTTTATGTGAATGGAGCAACCATGGCAACCGACTTTATCCAGAAAGAAAAAAATGCTGACCGGAAGAATCAGCTGATTGACACCCTGATGCTTATCTACGACCAGCGTATCAAATATTTCGGAGAAGAAGGATATGTATTGGGGAGAAAGGGATCAGACTTATTCAAGTTCAGGCCATCTGATTACGAAAAAGCCTATCAATTTCTGATGAAATCGATTGAAATTGAAGGGAATAAATCAGCCAAAACGGTTCCTTATTATTTTATGGCCACCTCTGTCTATATGTTAAAGGATAAAAAAATAACCGATCAGGTGATGATGGATAATTTTATCAAAGTCAACGATATTGTTCAGTTTAATTTAAATAATGGCGCAGAAGGATGGGATGCAGTTCAGAACAATGTTCTGGATGTAGTGAAGGATGCTCTGAAATGTGATATGCTGGTAACGAACTTTGCCAATCTCTTCAATGCCAATAAGGAAAATTTATCCGTTCTTAAACGTTTCCAATCTATTATGGAAGCCCGCAGCTGTACCGACAACACCACCTATATCCAGATCAGCGAACAGATTTTCAGGATGGAACCGGTAGCAAAATCTGCATACAGTTTAGGGATCTATTACCTTGGAAAAAATGATTATACCAAGGCTATCAATTATTTTGACAAAGCCTATTCCCTTGAAAATGAAAATACAATCAAGGCAAAATATGCGCTGGCAGTAGCAGAAGCCTACAAAAGGAGCAACAATTTCCCGCAGGCCAGAAGCTGGGCACAGAAAGCCTCCTCAGCTCTTCCCGAAAGCCCTGATCCCTATTTGTTTATTGGCCATTTATATGCCTCGAGTTATAAAAACTGTGGAAACACCTCTTTTGAACAAAAAGCCGCACTTTGGGCAGCTGTTGATCAGTTTGTTATTGCTCGCTCGAAAGGAAGCACCGAGGCATCAGAATATATCAGCCGCTATTCGGCCATGTTTCCGACCAAAGAAGACGCATTCTATCAGGACCCACCCGTCAGGGAAGGTGATTCTTACTATGTTGGCTGCTGGATTGGCGTTTCCACTATTGCACGCTTTATTCAGTAAATAACTGATAATGTACAGGATATTTTCGCTTCTTTTTCTGGTTTTCCTGTTGTTTTCCTGCAAAAAAAGCGACTTAAGCGAAGTGAATGAACTTACAGCAGAAAAAAACGCCCCTGATGAAACCGGATTTGACATTGAATTCATTTTCAGTGATTCGGCAAGGGTGAAAGCGAAGATGAATGCTCCTAAAATGAATGTTTTCACAAAAGAAGACCCTCGTCTTTTGCTGCCAAATGGCATTGAAGTGGTTTTTTATGACAACAATCTCCATCCCAATGCTTATTTATTTGCAAAAAAAGGCACCAGAAAACTCAGGGAAAAAGTGGTTATTTTACAAGACAGTGTGGTGGTTGTCAATCTGAAAGGCGATACTCTGCGAACATCCGAACTGATTTGGGAGGAGCAGACTGACAAAGTGTACTCAAAAAAATTTGTTACCGTCAAAACAAAAGATGAAATCATCAAAAGCGAAGGATTTGAATCCGATCCGTCATTCAGTTTTTATAAGTTCTACAATATTCGCGGGACTATAAGCCTTCGGGATTAAACTTTTGCATTTATTCTGAACAAAATTTCCTCTCGTTTGTTTCATTTGCAAAATCAGAAATGAAACAAAAAGTCAGCATTATCGGAGCAGGATTCTCAGGACTTTCAAGTGCAAGTGTGCTTGCGCAGGAAGGGTTTGAGGTTCATGTATTTGAAAAACACAATATTCCCGGAGGCAGAGCCAGAAAGTTTTCAGAAAACGGATTTACCTTTGATATGGGGCCAAGCTGGTACTGGATGCCCGATGTTTTTGAAAGATTTTTCAATCGTTTTGGAAAAAAGACAGAAGATTTTTATACCCTTGAGCGTCTCGATCCGGCCTACCGGGTTTTTTACGGAAAAGATGATTATCTGGATGTTCCCTCCGGCAGGGAAAACATCATACAGCTTTTTGAAAGCATTGAAAAAGGAAGCGGGGAGAAACTCGATAAATACCTTCAGCAGGCAGAATATAAATATCAGGCCGGGGTCAATGATCTGGTATATAAACCCGCCCTGTCATTTACTGAATTTCTGAAACTCAGATACCTGAAAGATTTATTCCGTCTCGACCTGTTTAAAACAATGGATCGTTACGTAAAAGAAAATTTCAGAGATCCAAGGATTTATCCTCTGCTTCAGTTTCCGGTAATTTTTCTCGGGGCTACACCAAAACGTACCCCTGCTCTTTACAGCCTGATGAACTACAGTGATTTTGAGCTGGGAACCTGGTACCCCAAAGGTGGAATGTATCAGGTGGTTGAAGCCATGTATCAGCTTGCAGAATCGCTGGGGGTTATCTTTCATTTTAATTCGGAAGTTACTGAAATACAGATAAATAAAAACAGAATTGAAGCAATTGTTATCAATGGTGAAAAATTCATGACAGACTTTCTGATTGCAAGTGCCGACTACCGGTTTGTGGAACAGAAGCTGTTACCCGCACCATACAGGAAGTATTCGGAAAAATATTGGGAAAGCAGGGAAATGTCTCCTTCTTCCCTCATCTTTTATCTGGGCATCAACAAAAAACTCCAACAGTTCAGACACCACACCCTGTTTTTCCATGAATCATTTGAACAGCACGCCAATGCCATCTTTGAACATCCTGAATGGCCTGAAAAACCATTGCTCTACACATCCTGTACTTCCTTGACAGATCCTTCCACCGCTCCCGAAGGCATGGAAAACCTGATGGTGTTAATTCCGGTAGCCTCCGGACTGAAAGATACCGAAGAAACAAGAAACAAATACTATCAGTTGATATTAAATGAACTGGAACGACTGACCGGCCAGAATATCAGGGATCATGTCGTATTTAAAAAAATATATGCACATAACGATTTTGAAAAAGACTACCATGCCTTTAAAGGAAATGCCTACGGGCTTGGAAATACGCTAATGCAGACAGCCTTTCTGAAACCTTCTATCAGAAATAAAAAATTACCCAATTTGTTGTACACAGGGCAACTGACTACCCCGGGGCCGGGTGTTCCCCCAACCATCATTTCGGGGCAGGTGGTCAGCGATTACCTGATTAAAAATCATTTAAAAAGATAAAATCATGAAAGAAATTTACGATAAACTTTCTTACCAGATCAGCAAATCGATTACGCGTGCTTATTCCACCTCTTTTACACTCGGTATCAGGCTATTAGACCCAAAACTCAGAGGTCCTATTTATGCTATCTATGGCTTTGTCAGGCTGGCAGATGAGATTGTTGATAGTTTTCATGATTTCAATAAAGTTGAATTACTTGAAAAATTCACTGCCGATACATGGGAGGCCATTGAGAAAGGGATTAGCTTAAATCCGGTTCTGAATAGTTTTCAGCAGGTTGTGAATGAATATCAGATTGATCACCAGCTGATAAGCACTTTTTTGAGAAGCATGGAAATGGATCTGGACAAAAAACAATACAACCAAAAACTTTACGAACAGTATATTCTTGGATCGGCAGAGGTTGTCGGATTGATGTGTCTGAAGGTTTTTGTTTACGGAGACGAAAAAAAATACGATGAGTTAAAATACTCAGCCATGAAATTAGGTTCTGCCTTCCAGAAAATAAACTTCCTCAGGGATATTCAGGCCGATTACAAGAATATGGGAAGAAGTTATTTCCCTGATATCAATTATGAATACTTTAATGAGACAGCCAAAAGTTCAATTGAGAACGACATAGAAAAAGACTTTCGTGATGGATATGAGGGGATCAGAAAATTGCCCGCAAAATCAAGGATAGGGGTTTATCTTGCCTATGTATATTATTATCAGCTATTTAAGAAAATCAAGAAGACACATGCACGTCATATCATGGAAGAAAGAATCAGAATAAATAATGCCCGTAAATACGTGATACTTTTTTCTTCCTATCTTCGCCATACCATGAATATGCTTTAATTTTTGAAAATTGAGAGACAAAGTAGTTTTGGTTGACAAAAATGACCGTGAAGTGGGCATCATGGATAAAATGGAAGCCCACCGGAAAGGAATCCTTCACCGTGCATTTTCTGTATTCATCTTTAATGAAAGCAACGAACTCCTTCTGCAGCAAAGGGCTCTCAGCAAATATCATTCACCCGGCTTATGGACAAACACCTGCTGCAGTCATCCTCAGGCAGGGGAAGACGTCAGATTTTCGGCAAAGTCAAGGTTAGTGGAAGAGATGGGCTTCAGCTGCGAGATCGAAAAACAATTTGAGTTTATCTATCATGCCGGGGTCGGAGACGGACTTATTGAACATGAACTCGACCATGTTTTTACAGGGTATTATAACCACGACCCCAAACCAGAGCCATCAGAAGTGGCTGATTTTAAATGGATTGAAATCAATCAACTCCTTAAAGATGTCAGTGAAAAACCGGAAAAATTCACCGTTTGGTTCAGGATAATTCTTGAACAATATATCCGCTTTCTGAACCTGAAAAAATAATTCAAAAAAAATTTCTCTTTTGCTACACAAACAAATATTTTCTTTATATTTGCCTGTCTTAAGTTTATAAACTTTTTGTAAGTCATTTAACATAAATAAAACAAAACTATGAGAAATTTTAAAGGAAAACACGTCAATATTCGTATGCTTGTTCTGATAAGCATGCTGATGGTATCTTCTTTCGTCTATGCACAGACCACCTACACCCTCTCAACCTCTCCACCTTATTCACCCAATACAACAACCTCAAACACCTATGGATTATGTTTCAATGTGGGTGCAAAAAGTGCAATTCTGATAACAAAGTTAAAAAGTACTTTTTCTTCAACTGGCACCTTATCCATCAAAGTATGGTATAAAAAAGACAGCATTAATGGAGTTCCCAATATTTCGACTGCTAATGGCTGGATACTCCATCAAAACGTCAGTGTCAGTGTTAGCCAAACCACCAGCCCGACAGAATTTTCCCTGACCAATCCCATTGAAATTCCTGCAGGAAAAGTTTACGGGCTATATATAGAAGGTTACCCAAAATATGTAAGTAGCGGTTCTCCGCAGTTTTTTCAGGACGCAAATGCCTATATCAATGTTGGCAGTAATGTCGGGTATTGTTTATTACCCGGAAGTACTTCCGCCCTTGGACTGCGTCAATGGTGCGGGGCTATTGTTTATCAGCTGGCTATAGTTGCCGGATTTGACCTTGAAGTGATCAGCATTGATTCTCCGGTCGTGTTTAAACAAGGCAATAATACCATTTATACCACAGTCAGAAACAACAGAACCGACACCATCCGTTGGTTTGACATTGCTTATCAGGTTGACAACAATTCACCTGTGGTTGTTACCAATCATTATCCTGCCTCTCCCATCCTGATCAATAAAACCTATCAGTATAAATTCAGCACCCCCTGTAACCTGCCCAACCAAGGAACATATAATATTAAAGTCTGGGTAGCCAATGCAAATGACTCTACCCCTGATAACAAGCCCGCAAATGATACGATTAAAAAGACTATATGCACTGGTATAAGCGGAACCTTTACCATAGGCGGAAGCGGAGCCGATTTCAGTAATTTTGCCTCAGCAGTGGGCGCATTAAAATCCTGCGGCATCTCCGGTCCTGTAACATTTCTTGTCAGCCCGGGTACTTATAATGAAAGAATAGAAATACCTGAAATTATTGGCACCAGTAAAAATAATCAGATCAAATTCCTTGGTTCCGGAATCTCAACCTGTAAAATCACTTATGCAGGAACAAGTTCAGCCTATTCCACCATTTATCTTAATGGTGCTGACTATGTTACTTTTGACGGTTTTACCATAGAAAACACAGGGACTACCTATTCTGTCGGAATAACACTTGGAAATAATGCCAATAACAACGTGATTTCAAACAATCTTATTTCTGTATATGCAGGAACCTCATCCTACATGATTGGCCTCAGGGGTTCAGCCAGCGATGGCTCAACTACAGCCGGTTCCATCGGGTTCAACAACTACATCTATAACAACCGTATCACCGGAGGTTATTACGGCATTTATTGGTACAATTCGGGAAGCTCTACTTCAGCAAAAACTTACTTTAACAATACATACGAAAAAAATATTATTGACAATTTCTATTACTACGGGGTCATGATGTATTACAACGGAGGTACCAAATTCAAATTCAACAAAATCTATCAGCCAAGGTATTCCTATGCCTACGGATTAATGATGTACTACCCCGCTGGCGATACGATTGTTTCAAATGTCATTGAACCCGGATATATCGGTATTTATTATTATTATTAC
>JAAYUY010000033.1 GCA_012517435.1 Sphingobacteriales bacterium
GATTCCCTGAAGCTGATGAGCTATTTCAGCCTGTTTTTCTGTCCAGTCATTATAATTTCTGATCGTTTCACTGATTTCTGACAAATACCTGGTTCGGTTTGCCGGTATGATGAATATCTTTTCCGACATTTCTTCACTATGTTCAAATGAAGTATGGAATGTTTTGCCTGTTTTCTCAGCTATTTTCTGTATGATAGCCCTGTATAACTGATTAACCCCGGGATCATTGAATTGTGAAGCAATTGTCCCGAAAACAGGCATTTCATCCAGATTTTTTTCCCATAACTGATGATTCCGCTGATACTGTTTTTTGACATCCCTCAGGGCATCCATGGCTCCTCTGTGATCAAACTTGTTTAATGCAATTACATCAGCAAAATCAAGCATATCAATCTTTTCAAGCTGAGAAGCGGCACCATAGTCCGGTGTCATCACGTATAAGGATACATCGCTGTGATCGACAATTTCTGTATCGGATTGACCAATTCCGGATGTTTCGAGAATGATCAGGTCAAACTTTGCTTTTGATAAAATACAAATGGCATCTTTTACATATTTCGACATGGCCAGATTAGACTGACGTGTTGCCAGTGACCGCATATACACCCTTGGAGAATGGATGGAATTCATTCGTATTCTGTCGCCAAGGAGAGCGCCTCCCGTTTTTCGTTTTGTCGGATCTACCGAAATGATTGCCAGCGTTTTATCCGGAAAATCTTCCAAAAATCTTCTGACCAGTTCATCCACCATTGAGGATTTTCCGGCACCACCCGTGCCTGTAATTCCAAGAACCGGTGTTTCACTGCATTTTCTGTCTTCAGCAAAGTCAAGGTGATATTGCTTCAGCGTTTCCGGAAAGTTTTCCGCAGCTGAAATAAGCCGGGCAATGGATTTAAAATCTTTTTTATCCAGATTCTGAATTTCACCATTCAACTGATTCCTTAGCGGAAAATCAGATTTCATCAACAAATCATTAATCATTCCCTGCAAACCCATCGCACGGCCATCATCGGGAGAATAAATTCTCGTGATTCCATACGCATGAAGTTCTTCAATCTCTTCGGGAAGAATAACGCCACCTCCTCCTCCAAAAATTTTGATGTGTCCGCATCCTGCCTGCTGAAGCAGGTCATACATATATTTAAAAAACTCAATATGCCCGCCCTGATAGGAGGTGATAGCTATGGCCTGAACATCTTCCTGAATGGCACAATCCACAATTTCCTGCACTGAACGATCGTGTCCCAGATGAATAACTTCCGCACCGCTTGCCTGAATGATCCTCCTCATGATATTGATAGCAGCATCATGCCCGTCAAACAATGAGGCTGCTGTAACAATTCTGATATGATTTTTTGGTTTATATACGTCTGTCATAAGCTAGTTATCAGATGATTTTTCATGGCAAAGATAAAGGGAATAGAAAAATGTGGAAAATCAGTGATTCATAATTTGAATCAGAGAAAGGTTTGGGCTCATAATGAATTTCGTTATTTTGACAACATAGAACCCGAAGATTGGGAATACCAGATCGGAGGTTACAAAGTCCTTTACCAATACCTCAAATCCCGCAAAGGCAGGCAAATGGAAGATCCGGGACATTTTTGCAGAATAGTTGAAGCATTGAAAAATACTATAAAATTGCAGACTCATTTGTCAGCTTTTGTGGTTTTCTGACAACTGACATATTATATCAAAATAAAATTGTTAATGGACGTAATTTCAGGGATTTAGACATAAAAAAACCCCGTCTCTGTTTTGGACGGGGGAACTGATCTGTGACTGTTGCTGTAACTCAAGAATGATGACACAAAAGTATTATTCCTCTAATGGGGTTTGCAAATTATTTTTTATTTTTTTTTGCAATACACAGAA
>JAAYUY010000034.1 GCA_012517435.1 Sphingobacteriales bacterium
AGCAATTCCTGAAGCTTTTTTTTAACATCTTCACTGATAGGATTGTACTGTAAATGAAGCTCTTTCAGGTTTTTAAGCTCTTTAATGCTTTCCGGAATCTCACTCAGGTTGTTGTCTGCCAGAATCAGCACCCTGATATTTCCTGCTTTTGCCAGCACGCTGATGACCTGTTTGATATTGATGCCTCTGTTATATGATAAGTCAATGTATTTCAGGTTTTTAAGATTAGCTATCTGATTAGGGATTTGTTTGATTTGATTATCTGCCAGAATCAAATAAGTCAGTTTGCTGCATCTGGAATACACATCAGCTGCCCGGTTCATATCGAGATGACGGCTGTAGGAGAGGTCGAGATACTGAAGTTTTTTCAGACGGCTTAATTCCTGCGGAAGATTGCGAAGCTGATTTGAGTTAAGTTCAAGTTTCATCAGATTTTTAAGTTTTCCTATTTCCGGAGGTACCACTGACTGGCTGAAACGTTTAAGGTTAAGTTTGTAAACTTTTTTAGGTTCTTCAAGGGCATCTTTCAGGGAGCGGTATTCTTTTGCCTCCTGAAATTTTTTATTTGTGATAAATTCCTGAGCGCCTGCCTGCTTTATGATCAGAAAAAGCAATAGTATCGAGAGGCGAATCATATTTCAACTGATTTCAGAAAAGAAGATCCTGATATTATATCAACAGATGAGGAATTGATTTCTTGTAAATGATGATGGCAAACAATAAGGTGATAATTAAACCGATAATCCACTTGTATTGTGTCTTTGACACCATGCGCATGAGCGATACGATAATAAAAGTTAGCATTTTTAGATTTTAACATGTAACAATCAAACGAATATTGTACCAGTTTATTTTGGCAGGAAGAAAAATTAATAAATTTCTTCAAATTCACCTTTTTCTCTGTTTTTTCTGACCGTGCCGGCAGGGAAATACCTCCCGTTCATGGAAATATAAACCCCTTCCGGCAAAGTCTGGGCAAAGGCAATGCTGCTTCCGAGGTTGAACATTCCATCGGAGCTGCCGAATTTATAAGGAATCATAGCCCCTGTCAGCACAATGGTTTTTCCGGGAACCTTGTTCTTCAGAAATAGGGCTGTTTCGACCATGGTATCTGTTCCGTGTGTGATTACGATTTTATCTTCAGGGGTTTTTTGGCAGTTTTGCAAAATAATTTCCCTGTCGGCTTCAGTCATGTCGAGGCTGTCGATCATCATCAGTGTCCGGATTTCTGTTTTGACCCGACACCGCCCTAAATTCAGCATTTCATGAAGATGGGTATCTTTGAAAAACAGTTTTCCCGTCAACTCGTTGTATTCTTTGTCAAAAGTTCCTCCTGTGATAAATATCCTGATGGTCATGCAGATACTTCGTTTTCGGTTTGTTCACGATTTTCAGAGGTTTGATCGGGTTCGGTATTAATGGGTTCTCCCGTATGATGGGCTTTTTCTTCAAAAGGTCTTTTCCCGATAAGCATTTCGATGTCGCTCTTGAAAATTATTTCTTTTTCAAGCAATGCATTGGCTATTTTTTCGAATTCTTCATTTTTTTCTATGAGAAGGTTTTTAGCCCTTTCGAAGGAAGCTGAAATTATTTTTCTGACCTCTTCATCAATAACTTCTGCTGTTTTTTCGCTGTAAGGCTTGGTAAAGCCGTATTCCTGTTTAGGGTCGTAAAACGAAACATGTCCGATTTTTTCATTCATTCCATAAATGGTAACCATATCGTAGGCTAGTTTCGTAACTCTTTCGAGGTCGTTTTGCGCACCCGTAGAAATTTTATTGAATTTCAGGTCTTCGGCAGCGCGTCCTCCCAGCGACATGGCCATATTGTCCAGAATTTGTTCTCTGGTGTAAAGATATTGTTCTTTGGGGAGATATTGAGCATAACCCAGTGCGGCATAACCGCGGGGGACAATGGAAACCTTCAGGAGCGGGGCTGCATTTTCGAGAAACCAGCCAACGATGGCATGCCCGGCTTCATGATAAGCCACAATTTTTTTCTCATCAGGGGAAATGATTTTTGTTTTCTTTTCCAGTCCACCAATCACTCTGTCGATAGCATCCTGAAAATCATCCATATCGACAATTTCTTTATTCTTTCTGGCGGCAATCAGGGCTGCTTCGTTGCAGACATTGGCAATTTCGGCACCGGCAAATCCGGGTGTTTGTTCGGCCAAGCGTTCAGGGCTGACGTTTGCAGATAGTTTCTTGAGCGGGGCAAGATGAACTTTAAAAATGGCTTCTCTTCCTTTCAGGTCTGGTCTGTCGATGGCAATCTGTCTGTCGAAACGTCCCGGACGAAGCAAGGCAGAATCGAGCACATCGGGGCGGTTGGTTGCTGCAAGAATGATGACTCCGGAGTTGGATGTAAATCCATCCATTTCTGCAAGTAACTGATTGAGTGTGCTTTCTCTTTCATCATTACCACCGGGGACGATGGTTTTGCCCCTTGCCCTTCCGATGGCATCTATTTCATCAATGAAAATAATACAGGGGGCTTTGGCTTTTGCCTGAGCAAAGAGGTCGCGCACCCTCGAAGCACCAACACCCACAAACATTTCAACAAAGTCGGAGCCTGAGAGTGAGAAAAAAGGAACACTGGCCTCTCCGGCCACAGCTTTTGCCAACAGGGTTTTACCAGTACCCGGAGGACCTATCAACAAAGCCCCTTTGGGAATTTTTCC
>JAAYUY010000035.1 GCA_012517435.1 Sphingobacteriales bacterium
AGTACTGAAAATCATAAATCGTAAATCGGAACGTGGAACCCGGGGCCTATCCCGGTTATTTTAAATAAAATCATTTTGGTATAAAATTCCTGATTTTCCCCATATAGCTCTGAATATCATTTTTTAATGCATTCATCCTATTTTTGCCCAACTTAATTAATGATGAAAAAGGTAATATTTCACGATTTAGGGCGAATCAGCTACAGCCCTGCATTTGATATTCAGGAAAAGATTTTTCAATACAACATATCCGTAAAAACCGGGAAAAAGTCTGATTCAGTCATTCAAAACTGTTTCCTGATTTGTGAACACAATCATGTGATAACCCTTGGAAAGAGCGGAGATGCCGGCAACCTGTTGTTCGGCAGAGAACATCTTAAAAACCAGGGTGTTGAGTTTTTTCATACAACCAGAGGAGGCGATATAACTTATCATGGTCCAGGACAGATTGTCGGTTATCCTATCATAGATCTGGAAGCATTTCACCTGAGTGTCAGACAATATGCCGAGGCATTGGAAGAAATGATCATCCTCACGCTTGACCACTATCAGCTAAAAGGTGGCAGAATCAAAGGGATGACAGGGGTATGGCTCGACCACGACCATCCTGTAAAGGCAAGAAAAATTTGTGCTATGGGCATAAAAGTCAGCCGCTATATCACCATGCATGGCTTTGCTTTTAATGTGAATACCGACCTGAATTACTTTAATCTGATAATACCTTGCGGGATAACTGGCAAATCAGTTACCTCGCTTCAAAAGGAACTGCAAAGGGAAATAGACATGGAAGAAGCAAAAAGATATGTCAAACAGTCATTTGAAAAAGTTTTTGGCACAATGCTGGTTAATGATAATCCCATAAAAATGATAAACTTATGAAAACCAAATGGACTTTACTGATTATTGCCGGTGTTGTCATCTTATTTGCCATCATCTTTATCGGCTGGGCAAACAGCGTTTACAACAAAGCGATAGACCTTCAGGAACAGGTTGATGCCCGTTGGGGAGATGTGCAGACAAGTTATCAAAGGCGTGCCGATCTGGTGCCAAACCTTGTCGAAACGGTAAAAGGTGCTGCAGAAAACGAATTAAAAATATTGTCAACGGTAACCGAAGCCAGAGCAGGCATCAGCAGGGCAAAAACACCCGGAGAAGTCGAAATGTTCGGGAAACAGATAAATTCAGCCATAAATCTGGCCTTTGAAGCATATCCTCAGATACGTTCCACCGAAAATTTCAAGGAACTTCAGGCACAACTGGAAGGAACCGAAAACCGTATTTCCGTTGCCCGCATGAAATACAATGAAGCCGTTCAGCAATACAACCGTCATATCCGGGGAAAATTCAGGAAAATGGCATTAAACATTTTTGCCAGCGAGGACGACAATTTTGTCAGACGCGAAATGTTTGAAGCGGAAAAAGGTGCCGAAAAAGCTCCTGAAGTCAAATTTTAAAAAGATCAGATGATATTTTCAGAAAACGATATTGAAATCATCAAAAAAACCATTTCTGAAGCAGAAAAACAAACCTCAGGAGAAATCAGGGTGCATATTGAAAAGCGTTGCAGAGGAAATGTCATCGACCGGGCTGCCTTTGTATTTAAGATGCTGAAAATGGATCAGACAGCCGAAAGAAATGGTGTCTTATTCTACCTTGCATGGAAAGACAGGAAATTTGCCATTTTAGGCGATACAGGCATAAATGATCTGGTTCCTCCTGATTTCTGGGACAGAATCAAAGATGTCATGCAGGATCATTTTTCAAAAGGTATGTTTGTGGCAGGTTTATCAGAAGGAATTGAAATGGCTGGAGACGCGCTGAAAGAATTTTTCCCTCATCAGCAAAACGATGTGAACGAACTTTCAGATGATATTTCATTCGGGAAAATGTAAAACAATAATTATGAAGACTTTCCGCCTGCCACTGATACTAATGTTTTTACTTCCTCTTTTACTTTTTGCACAAATCCCCGATAAACCAAATCCCCCAAGACTTGTCAACGATTTCTCAGGCATACTGGCTGAAAATGAATCTGTTGCACTTGAAAAAAAACTGAGTGATTTTGCACTTCAAACATCCAATCAGATTGTGGTCGTCATAATAAATGACCTGCAGGGTTATGATCCCGCTGATTTTGCCTTCAGGCTTGGTGAAAAATGGGGAGTCGGGCAAAAAGACAAGGATAATGGAATTGTGGTGTTAATAAAACCAAAAACTGCTGTTGAAGGTGGAAAAATATTTATTGCCGTTGGATATGGGCTCGAGGGAATCATTCCGGATGCTGTTACCAAAAGGATTATTGAGCATGAATTTATCCCTTATTTCAGGGAAGGCAAAATGTATGAAGGAATTGACAAGGGGACATCTGTACTGATGAGCCTTGCACAAAAAGAATTTTCATCAAACGAATACCTTAAAAAAACTCAGCCGAAAGGTTCGGGAATATTTCTGCTTTTTGGCATCATTATCTTTTTTGTTATTCTCCGGTCATTTTTCAGTATCAGGAGATATTCATCTGTCAACGACATCCCTTTCTGGCTGGCTCTGATGATGATGAGCAATACAGGAAGAGGCACCTATCAGAATTACCGGTCGGGAGGAGGAGGCTTTTTGGGTGGAGGCGGAGGTTTTGGCGGTTTTGGAGGCGGATCCTTTGGCGGAGGAGGTGCCGGAGGCAGCTGGTAATTTCCATGAACTTTACCTGTTGTACTTTTGTTATTCTTTAAATACCTGTTTTAAGCCAGAATCAGAAAATTTTATCAGATGTATTCTTTCGATGAACTGAAAAGCATGGTTGACAGTCATGCTGAAAAACTGTTTAAATTTAACAAAGAACCTGAAGGACTTTATTCTCCGGTCAGCTATATTCTCTCTATCGGTGGCAAGCGTATCCGGCCCGTTTTGACGTTAATGAGTGTTGACCTTTTCGAAGGAAATGTGGAAAAAGCCATTATCCCTGCACTTGGCATTGAGATGTTTCATAATTTCACCCTCGTCCATGACGACATCATGGATAAAGCAGATGTCAGACGTGGAAAAATGACGGTTCATAAAAAATGGGATGAAAACAGGGCAATATTGTCGGGCGATGCCATGCTCCTGCTGGCCAACCAGATGATGCTTCATGTTGATGATGACGTTTTACGGGAAGTGATGGAGCTTTACAATGCTACCGGTCTGCTTGTGTGTGAAGGTCAGCAGTACGACATGAATTATGAAAATGAAGACCATATTTCTTCCGCAGATTATCTCAGAATGATAGAGCTGAAAACGGCTGTTTTGCTGGGCGGTTGTCTGAAACTCGGTGCCGTTTTGGCCAAAACCAGCCCGAAAAACAAGGAAATGATTGAGAAATTTGGCATTCTTCTGGGGCTTTCTTTCCAGATAGAAGACGATTACCTCGATACTTTCGGTGATTTCGATAAATTCGGTAAAAGTATCGGAGGAGATATTTTAATCAATAAAAAAACATTTCTGCTGGTGAAAGCACTTGAAACAGCAAGCGGGAAATCTGCAGAGCAACTGAATTTCTGGCTTAAAGCAAATGATTTCAAACCAGAAGAAAAAATAAAAGCGATCCGAAGCATTTTTCAGGAACTTGGAATTGACAAACTTGCACTCGACACAAGCAGAAATTACTTTACTGAGGCCATGAACACCCTCAGGAATATTGATGTAAATGACATAAGAAAAGAACCATTGAGTCGTTTTGCGCATTCTCTTATTGGAAGAAGCAGTTAAACCAAAGACTGGCATAATTTTTTTTCTGTTTTCGGTTCAACCATACAGCCATGCAATTTGTCTTTAAAGCTGTGAAATTGATTATCTTTGCATGAAATTAATTCATTATTTAAATACTGAATTGTTGAAGAAATTATTCCTTATATCAATTTTATTTATTCTGTTTCTATTAAAACCCTATTTTTCCTTCTCAACCCACCTGATGGGAGGAGATTTTTCCTATAAGTTTCTGTATTATTCGAACGGTTTTTATTACTATAAAATCAGAATTGACATGTACAGAGACTGCCAGAATTCCACCACTCCATTCGATTACAGCATTTATGTCGGGGTTTACAACAACGACCTGACACGTTCAAAATACAGGGATTTTACATTATACATGGGTACGGAAACCCAAATCAATCCTCCATCCGGTGGCAGTAAATGTTCATGGGCTCCGAATGTCTGCATCAAGCACACGTATTATGAGGAAACCATTGCCCTTCCGCCTTCCACAGTCGGATATCATCTGTATCATGTCAGATGTTGCCGCAACAATCTTGTCAATATTGTCTGGAATACCGGACAAACCTATTATGCCTTTATTCCGCCAACATCTTATGCCAACAATTCGGCCTATTTTCAAAGCATACCAACGCCATATATATGTGCACAGGACACAGTATATATTTCCTATTCTGCCCAGGACAATGATGGCGACAGCCTGGTATATGAACTTGCCCATCCTTTTGCAGGAGGCACAGACCAGGACCCTGCCCCGCTTCCACCAGCCAACCTGGGACTCCCGATTCAGAAAGCACCTTACAAAACAGGTTTTTCTGTTTATCAGCCTTTCGGCAACGGAGGCGTTTGCTCGATTGACCCCAGCTCCGGTTTGCTGAAAATTATGGTTCCGAATGCTGGTTTTTATGCGATTGCTGTCGATGTGAAAGAATACCGGAACGGTGTCCTCATTTCCACTGTCAGAAGAGACGTGGAGCTGATTGTGTTGTCGTGTCCGCCTAATTTCCTCCCCAAACTCATTGATCCTATTATCACTACATTTATTATCGAGGAAGGCAATACATTATCTTTTGACATTATTTATACTGATAAAGACTCTATGTTTCTGACCAAGGAAGGGGAGATTTTCGGCCCTTCTTCGTCCATACCTCCTCCCTATGCAACCCTGACGAATGTTTCCGGTAAAGATACCATCAAAAATAAATTCGAATGGAAAACTTCCTGTGAGCATGGCAGACAGACTCCTTATTTTTTCACCGTCAGAGTGACCGACAACGGATGTCCCCCGAAAACTACTGTTTCCATCTTCCAGATTATTGTTCAGCCCTTTAAAGGACCAGACAGCATTTCAGGTCCTGTCAGCGTATGTGAATATACCGACAGCGTGAAATACGATGCATTTGGCACTTCCAAAAATTCATTGATTGTCTGGAATGTTATTGGAGGAAATACGCAGTCACCTCAAGGGAAAACAGATGTTAAAATAGGCTGGGGAAAAGCCGGCACCGGAATTATTGAACTTTATGAAACCAGTAAAAACGGATGCGGTCCTGTCAAGAAAACCAAACAGGTTAAAATCAATCCTCTTCCGGTTGTAGATGCCGGAAAAGACCTGACCATTTGCTCGATGGACAGCGTTCAACTCGGGACTATTCCTGCCGATACGCTGGCAAAATATTTCTGGAATACCTCCAGATTTCTCAGCGACAGCACACTTCCCCAACCTGTCTTTTCAGCACGGAATATTTCCGGAAATCCTGTTTCT
This sequence comes from Sphingobacteriales bacterium, assembly GCA_012517435.1. Lineage (NCBI taxonomy): Bacteria > Pseudomonadati > Bacteroidota > Sphingobacteriia > Sphingobacteriales > Sphingobacteriales bacterium. The sequence goes on from JAAYUY010000035.1 coordinate 5,513, forward strand.
TACAAGTATTTTCTTTTTGCTGAAAATAAAAACAAATGCAGGAATTTTGACTCCGTTACCATAACCGTTAATCCAGAGCCTGATACCTCTTCCATTACAGGCGTTATTAACCCCTGTTTCATGGGAATATTTCATTATCAGACTAAAAACAATGCCGGCTCTGTTTATCACTGGACAGTATCAGGAGGTGAAATAGTCAAAGCAACAAACAGCTACGAAATTGACATCAAATGGACAGATACGCTCAAAGGGAAAGTTGGCGTTTATGAGATCAATAAATATGGATGCAGAAATGATACACAGTTCCTGCATGTCAATATTGTCAAGCCCGGAGGCAGGATTTACGGTCCGCCAGTGGTTTGCCCGAATACGGTTAATATTGATTACTGGGTAAAAGAGCGTCCGGGTTCGAAGTATTACTGGTTTGTTGAAAATGGAACACGTGCTGATGGTATCCACAATAAATCAGCCATAAAAGTAAACTGGCCTGATTCAGGGCTTGCCATGATAAAAGTGGTGGAAGTAACCAAAGAAGGTTGTGTATCCGATACCACCTATTTTCCTGTCATTATCAGCTACCATCTGAAAACCTCACCGATTGAGGGCGATACCTTTGTTTGTGAATTTGAACTAAAACCCTATCAGGTCATCAATTCCAATGGTTCTACCTACCAGTGGAGCGTCAGCGGTGGAAATTTACTGGCAGGGAACGGAAAAAACAAAATAGACGTCATGTGGGGTACACAGGGAAAAGGGCTGATGAAAGTGCTCGAAACCAGCTACGATTCCGTAAATGACAAAATATGCATCGGAGACACTGTTTATCAGCAGGTTATCATTAACCCGATTCCACATACCTCCCCCGTTTCAGGCGATACAAGTGTCTGCGAATATGATACCAGCACCTATTCTGTTTCAGGGTTTACAGGATCAGTGTTTTTATGGGAAATAAGCGATACGGCTATTGCCTTCAACGGACAGAAAAACAATCAGATTAGTGTATTCTGGGGCAAAGAAGGAACTTACAGAATAAGGGTAACTGAGCTTACCAAAGACAGTTGTACCAGTTCACCGGTTGATCTCTGGGTAAATGTACATCCCAATCCCCGTACAAGCCCGATTTCAGGAGCCGATAAAATCTGCTATCCCGACAATAACAATATTCCTTATCAGGTAACAGGGTTTACAAATTCTACCTATCAATGGACCGTAAACGGAGGGACTCCGGCTCTTCCGTCCAGCTCAGACCACATACAGATCAACTGGTCGGGCGTTGACTTCGGGCAGTTAACAGTAGTCGAAACTACCCAATTCGGGTGTACCGGTTTGCCTGTTACCAAAAAAATTGCAGTTGATTCGCTGGCGCCTTTTGTCGAACTGGTTACAACCATGCCCGACAATGATCAGATAATTGGAATTTACTGGTCGTTGGCAAACCCTGTTCATCTGAATAAAAAAGCATATCTCTATAAAAATGATGAACTGACACGTTCGTGGGAATTGCTCGACAGCTTCAATAAAAATATACTGAGTACCATCGACCTGAATGTAAAAACATCAGAAAAACTCTATAATTACAGGATTCAGGTGGAAAATCAATGCCATCAGATGCTATACAGTCAGTTGCACCGTAACATTCTGCTGACCGGAGAAAAAATCACTGAATTCGATGTCAGGCTAAAATGGAGCTCATATGTCAACTGGCCTGAAGGTGTTGACAATTATGCAATATACAGAAAATCAGATAAAAGCGGAAAATTCAGTTTCGTTCAGAATGTTTCACCAAATGATTCTGTTGTTGAAATTGATGCAGCCCTTGCAGGAATTAATCAATGTTACAGAGTAGTTGCTGTCAGAAACAATAAACCTGATATTCAGTCATGGTCGAATGAAATATGCTTTGTTTTTGATCCAGTTGTTTACATCCCGAATGCTTTCACTCCCAACGGAGACGGGCTGAACGACCTCTTTGAGGTTAAAGCCGCCAATATTCATACCTATAAACTCGAAATATATAATCGCTGGGGTGAATTGATATTCACATCTGATTCACCAAATGTTCATTGGGATGGAAAATATAATGGGAAAGATTGCCCCGTGGACGTTTATGTTGTAATAATTCATTATCAGGGAAACTCAACTCCTAAAACCTACACAGGTACCGTCACATTAGTCAGGTAAGTCATTCAGGAAAGGGAATTAATCCTCATCCGAATGATTAAAATCGTCATCCAATTCTATGTTAAAATCATCTTTCAGCTCTTCTCCCTGCTCTTTGTTGTATTGATCAAAAGGGAAGTCGGGTAAAAGTTCTTTTTTCACATAGTCAATGGTTTCACCTAAAGCAGTGAGGAATTTATTAAAATCCTCCTTGTAAATAAAAATCTTGTGTTTGATGTAGTTATCCTGATTTCTGAAGTCTTTTTTGCTTTCAGTAATCGTCAGATAATAATCATTGTTTTTTGTGGGCTTTACATCAAAAAAATAAGTTCTTTTTTTCCCTGCCCTGATACGTTTTGAATAAACTTCGTCTTGCCTTTTTTTAAAATTTTCCTCCATCTCTCCACAATTTTAAGGTCTTATTGAACGCGTAAATTTCATTCTTTTTTAATGACAGCAAAAATTAATTTTCAGACGGGTACTGTATCCGTTGATGATAAATACTCCTCAGGCTGTTTTTAATAATGTCCTTTGCGATTTTTATTTCTTTCAAGGTTATATTGGCATTCTGAAACTGATTGTCTTTCATTTTGTTTTCGACAAGCATATCCACCAGCTGATCGATGGCTTCTGGCGTTTGTTCCTTCAGGCTGCGGGTTGCTGCTTCAATTGAATCGGCTATCATGACCACTGCCATCTCTTTTGAAGTAGGTTTTGGCCCCGGATAACGGAACTGATCTTCGCATCCTGTATCTTCCGGATTTTTTTTCAGATAGGTCCGGTAAAAATACTCCACACGGGTAGTACCGTGATGCGTTTTGATAAAATGAATAACCTCTTTTGGAAGATTATGTTCCTTCGCAATTTTTACACCTTCCGTTACGTGCCGGATGATAATGGAAGCACATTCCTTTTCGCTCTGAATTTTCTCAAATGGATTTACATCCTTCTGGTTTTCAATAAAATACATCGGAGCATATAGTTTTCCTATATCATGATAAAGGCATCCGACTTTTGCCAGCAAGGAGTTTCCTCCTATTTTCGACAATACAGCTTCAGTAAGGGTTGCCAACTGAAGACTATGCTGAAAAGTACCGGGGGCACGTGTAGCAAGCTCTTTTAAAAGTTTTTTATTTATGTCCGACAATTCGATTAAGGTCAGGTCAGATACTTTTCCAAAGAGTTTTTCAAAGGCATAAATAAGGGGATAGGCCAGAAGAGTGAGGATAAAATTCCCGCCAAACCACAGCAACTGTCTCCAGTTAATCTCAGAAAAGTCGCTGACATTCAATAATTTAATCCCAAAAAATGTAATGATATAAATTCCTGTCAATAATAAAACGGCAATAAAAAATTGGGAAATATACCTGACTCTTGAAATTAAAATAACCACCGATAAACCGGCAATCACCTGAAGTAGCAGAAACTCATGTGCATCAGGGATAAACAGGCTGACAGTGGCAATGACAATGATATGACTGAAGAAAGCAATACGGGCTTCAAAAAATGAGATAATAATCAGGGGAACAATGCAAAATGGAACCAGATAAATATTCAGACCTGTATTTTTAACCAGATAGGCACTTACCAGAATAAATATAACTACCAAACTGAATATCAGTAATAAATCTTTATTAGTCTGGTAAATCTGCTTATAAAACTGAAAAATATAAACGACAAAAACGATAAAAAGCAATAGAATAATGAGGAGATAACCAATATGATTCAGGTAATAATTGATACCTCCGGTTTCCGTACCGGTATAGCTCTGTTTCAGGGATAACAGAATCTGATACTTTTCTTTTGTAACGACACTCCCGTTTTCAATAATCTTATCCCCCTCGTTCACCATTCCGGAATAAGGCAGTATCTCTGCAAACTTCGACTCAAGCAACTGATCTGTCAGGTTCTTATCATATTGCAGATTAGCTTTAATATTTTTCAGCAGGCGGTCGAGTGCCTTGATATGAACTTCCAGACTATCGTTAAGGTAATAATATTTAATTTGTTCTTTCACCTGATTGAGGGAATAAAGTTCTTCCATGGAGGTTTCCATCATGGAATTGTCTGGCATGATGACAGAAACAATTCCACTTTTAAACTGAAAATCAATATCCAAAGGATTATATACACCCACAGTGTACATCCTTTCCAATTCATTTTCAAGACTTTTCAGACCTTCCTGATTTTCGTCATTACGTGAAGAAAACAAATTATCATTTTTATACACCTCTGTGAGGACTTCAGGAAAAATGTCATTGTTAAACTTTAAAACAGGCTTGAAATTTCTGATTATCTCATCCTTTTCCTTTTTTAATTCTTCCTCAGTTTTCAAAATCGGGAAGGAAAAAGGAGCATATAAGTCGCTTTTATGCCATATTTCATTGACATTGACATTAAATTCATAGTGCTTTTTTTTAGGTACAGCATAGAAGATGAGTGCTATAACACTAAAAAAAATCAAGTATTTAACTGCAGAATTTAATTTATCAATCAACATGAAAATCAGCGTTATAGATGAATCACCTCCCCATAGGCAGCAGCGGCAGCTTCCATGATGGCTTCCGACATGGTCGGATGAGGATGAACGGTTTTTATCAGTTCATGACCTGTCGTTTCAAGTTTACGTGCAGCTACCAGTTCGGCAATCATTTCGGTTACACCTGCTCCGATTAAATGAGCACCCAAAAGTTCGCCATACTTTGCATCAAAAATTAGTTTCACAAAACCGTCATTGTTGCCTGCTGCTGATGCTTTGCCCGAAGCTGAATAAGGAAATTTCCCCACTTTTATTTCATATCCGGCTTCTTTTGCCGCTTTTTCGGTATATCCGACCGAGGCTATTTCCGGACTGGTATAGGTACAGGCAGGTATGTTTTTGTAATCAAGTGGTTCCGGATTTAAACCACAGATTTTTTCTACGCAAATGATTCCTTCTGCTGAGGCTACGTGGGCAAGGGCTGGCCCTTTTACTATATCACCAATGGCGTAAACTCCTTCCATATTGGTTTTGTAATAATCATCCACTAATACTTTGCCTTTCTCTGTTTTGACTCCTGTTTCTTCAAGTCCGATGTTTTCAATGTTGGTAGCCACACCCACTGCCGATAAAACTATTTCACAATCAACATTTTCTTCACCTTTTGGGGTTTTAATGGTTACCTTACATTTTTCACCGGATGTGTCAACAGATTCAACGGAAGAATTGGTCAACACCTGAATTCCGATTTTTTTAAAGTTTCTGGCCAATTGTTTCGAAACTTCTTCGTCTTCATTTGTAACAATTTCCGGAAAAATCTCGACCAGTGTAACCTTTGTCCCCATGGTAGCATAAAAATAGGCGAATTCGGAACCAATGGCACCGGAGCCGATGACCACCATGCTTTCGGGTAATTTTGGCAAAACCAGTGCTTCACGGTAACCAATAATTTTTTTCCCGTCAATTTTAATATGCGGCAGTTCCCTTGAACGTGCCCCTGTAGCCAGAATGATGTGATCGGCTTCGTAAACTGACCGGCTGCCATCTGCGGCTGTTACTTCAATTTTTTTCCCGGGCATCAGCCTGGCAAATCCTTTCAGAAGTTCAATTTTATTTTTCTTGAAAAGGTATTGAACACCATTCGACATTTTATCCGCAACAGCCCGTGACCGTTTGACGACTGCTTCAAAATCTACCTGAGGCTCAGCCACCTGAATACCATAATCCTTTGCATGTTTCAGATATTCAAATACCTGTGCCGATTTCAGGAGGGCTTTTGTCGGGATACATCCCCAGTTCAGGCATATTCCACCAATGGATTCTTTTTCAACTACCGCAACTTTTTTCCCAAGTTGTGAAGCTCTGATAGCAGCAACATATCCGCCAGGTCCGCTTCCGATAACTATAATATCGTATTTCATAATTATTTCTTTTGAGAGATTGATTTATTGCAAAATACATGCATTTTAGTTTCTGTTATATTTGGTCATAGCCATTTCTGCCCCTTCAAGTGCCCAACAGATAACAGCCTCATGAGCGAGAGGAATTTTTTCACCGATAATCTTTTTTTCTTCGGGAGTCCATTCTCCAAGAACATAATCAACCTGTTGTCCGGGAAAATAGTTGTTCCCGATTCCAAACCTCAAACGGGCAAAATCGGTTGTTCCAAGGTAATCAATGATGCTGTTTAACCCATTGTGACCTCCGTCTCCCCCTTTGGTCTTCAGCCTGATTTTTCCTGTTGGCAAGGCCACATCATCAACAATAACCAGCAGATTTTCAACAGTTAACTCCAGTTTGCCAAGCCAATACCTGACAGCTTTCCCGCTGTTGTTCATATAGGTAACAGGCTTGATAAATATAATTTCCTTGTTTTTAATCCTGAAAGAGGTAAAATCGGCATACCTGCCCGAAGAAAATGAAAGATTGTATTGATCTCTGAAAAAATCAACCACCAGAAAGCCGGCATTGTGCCGGGTATTTTGATACGTATCTCCGATATTACCTAAGCCAGCTACGAGGAGTTTCAAAGGCTTTAGTTAAGGGTTCAGACTATGATGTTTTTTCAACCGTAGCTCTTGTACGCGTAACACTTGCCAGTGGCGTTTCAGGTTTTTCAAGAATTTCGATGTCAGGATAGCTCAGGTCTTTGATTTTCAGCGTTTGGCCAACATTCAGCTGTGAAATATTCACTTCCAGAATGTCGGGGAGCTTGGAAATTTTTCCTTTGATATGGATTTTTCTTTTCTTCTTAATTAATTTTCCACCCTGTTTCGTACCTTCCGGTGTCCCGATAAAATGAAGCGGATAATTCATTTTTACTACTTTTTCTCCATCAACTTCCATCAGATCGATGTGTGCAGGGTCGTCATTAAGCGGATGATACTGAACATCTTTTACAATTGCCTGTATATTTTTTCCTTCTATATTGCAGTTGACCAGATAGATATCATCTGTATACAGAAGCCTCTTTAAATCATTGATAAAAAAATAGACATTGATATTTTCTTCTCCTCCATAAATTACTCCGGGAACAAAACCCTGATTTTTCAAAGCATTTAATGCTCCTTTGGTCGATTTTTCTCTGATTTTCCCGAACAACTCAAATTGTTTCATACGCTTTTATATTTAAAATTTTATTTGTTTCTGATAAGAAACAGGCATTTCGAACAATGAGCTGATTGACTCATGCTCGTAAACCTGATGAATGGCTTTTGCAAACAAAGCGGCTGTTGACAAAACGGTTATCTTTTCTCCCGGATTTTTAATGGGAATGGTATCACAGACCACTACTTCATTCAGTACCGATTTATTCAGTTTTTCGGCAGCATTATCTGAAAACACAGGATGAGTAGCAAAAGCCCTGATGCTTTTTGCTCCGTCATTCATCATCACTTCGGCTGCTTTCATCAGGGTATTACCCGTATCAATCATGTCATCAATGATGATGACATTTTTCCCTTTCACACTGCCAATAATCCGTATTTCATCTACTTCATTGGCTTTTTTGCGGTGTTTATCGCAGATCACAATGTCGGAATTAAGCAAGGATGCAAATTCCCGTGCTCTTTTGGTTCCTCCGATGTCAGGAGAAGCAATTATCAGATCATCCAGCTCCAAAGATCTGATGTAGGGAATAAAAATAACGGAAGAATCGAGATGAACGACAGGAATAGGGAAAAAGCCCTGAATCTGTGCCGCATGTAAATCCATGGTCATCACCCATTCGGCTCCGGCTGTAAAAATCAGGTCGGCTATCAGTTTTGCCCCTATCGAAACCCTTGGTTTGTCTTTCCTGTCCTGGCGGGCATAACCATAATAAGGGATGACCACATTAATGTAGTGAGCCGATGCCCTTTTGGCCGCATCAATCATCAGCAGCAATTCAAGAATATGCTCTGCAGGGGCATAGGTTGACTGAATGATAAAAACATCGCAGCCACGGATACTTTCATCGAAACTGGGCTGTATTTCACCGTCCTTGAACTTCAGGATACTCATTTCGCCCAATTTGATACCAAAGTTAGCTGCAATCTTATTCCCCAGCTCCTTTGATGCTTCTCCGGCAAAAATTTTTATCGGATTAAATTTGGCAGGCATCTTTTTACTTTAATTCTTCCTCTGATTCAATTTTAAATCCGCTGCAAAAATAAGTTTTTATTCAAAAAGAAAAACCTCTGATATGATCAGAGGTTTGCAGCCCGTAGGGGAATCGAACCCCTGTTACCAGGATGAAAACCTGACGTCCTAACCCCTAGACGAACGGGCCAAAGCGGGTGCAAAGGTACGACTTGTTTTTATTTCAGCAAACTTTTTGCAAGAAATTAATTAATTTTATAACCTACTGATTATCATTTCAATAAAAATATAACGCAAAATTCCGACTACTCACCCTTTTCTATCTCTGCTGATTTTTTTCTCCTTAGCGCATCTCTTTCTGCTCCTTTCCTGATTTTGATGATCAACCAGACAATGACTGCGGCTATGTGGCCGAATATCAGAATTGCGGCTATGGTGACAATCGTTTTTATTCCCATAATCCGGCAAAATTACTACCTTAGCTCCCTTTTGTAAAATCACTTTATCTCATGTTGCGTCTGTTTTTATTGCTGACATTCTTTTTTTCAGGCTTTTCGATGCAAACTATTAAAAGCACCCAATATCAGATTATTTTTCTTGGTGATATGTCAATCGGGCTGGCAAACTGGAGTGAATTGCTTGGACGCGAAGATGTGTATTATTTTTCCAACGCTGGAAGCCTGACGGGAAATATGCGGAAATATGCTGCAAGTGTTGCTTCCATGAAACCAAAAATATGCTTCATCATGGGCGGAATAAACGATTTTTTCGAAGGAGTTCCGGTTCAGCAGGTTTATCAGAACATTGCAGGTACCGTTGCTGAACTTCAGGTTAACAGTATTATTCCTGTCGTCCACACGGCTCTTTTTGTGAATGACAAATACTGGAAGGCTTATCAGCTTAATCCGAAAATTAAAGACCTGAACACCTTATTAATCAGATATTGTAAAAATTCAGATATCGAACTGATTGATCTGAATTCTGTACTGGCTCCGGGGAATCAGCTCTCTGAGCAGTATTCTTCTGACGGACTCCGCCTCAATTCTACTGCATACAACCTTTGGGCTGAAAAAATAAAGCTTGTTTTAAAAAAATATGGCATCTGAATGAATAAAAAAATCATCAGAAATATCTTGCTGTTACTGGCAGCCCTGCTGACTTTCTTTTTGGCTTTTCAGCTCGATAAATTTTTAAAAAACCTGAAGCAAACTGAAAAAATCATCAAAAAAACCGAACAGGAAATGAAATGGATACCAGCCGGTCATCCTTATTTTCAATATACCGGACGCTTTAATTTTCTTGGCGATGAAAAAGTGTTTTTTGCCCAGTCAGGTTGTTCGGTAACTATAAGATTTACAGGAACTAAAATTCATTTTTTTCTGAAAAATTATTCTGCTCCCGACAGATTCTATCATTCAAATTATTTTTCAGTCTTTATCGACAGTCTTCAGCCCATATTATTGCATGCCGTAAATGATTCATCTGTATATAAAATTGAAAATCTTGAGGAAGGCGAACATCAGCTCATATTGTATAAAAGAACGGAAGCTGCCTGCGGGTTGATGGAGCTGAAAGGAGTTTTTATTGAAGACAACGGGGAAATTCTTCCCCCTCCTCCCCGGCCAAAACTCAGGATCGAATTTATAGGCAACTCCATTACCGCAGGATATGGAAATGAAGACACCCTCAACGGCAGACGATTCAATCCGCTGACAGAAAATCACTATCTTGCCTATCCATCCATTTGTGCCAGATTGCTGAAGGCCGAGCATCACAGTATTTGCTACTCAGGAAAGGGTATCTACCGCAATTACGATAAAAGTCTGACTGAAACATTACCTACACTTTACACAAGGATTTACCCACAGAAAAAAAATCACTGGAATTTTTCATTATGGCAGCCCCACATCATCGTTGTCAATGCCGGAACAAATGATTTCGGGCAAGGCATACCGCCTGTTGATTCTTTTGTTGCTGCATATACTTCTTTTTTAATCAAGATACGGAAACTTAATCCTGAAAGCATTCTTATTCTGGTAGATGGTCCTTTATTGAAAAACGGCTTAAAAACAGATGAAGAAACAGGTATGCCCATAAATACCTATTCCATTTACATGAGGTGTCTGAATATGGTGGTGAACAATTTTAAAAGAGCAGGCTATTCCAATATTTACCAGTTTTCATTCACACCGGTCGGAAAAAATGGGTACGGCACCAACTGGCATCCCAGTGTAAAGCAACACCAGATCAATGCTGAAGAGTTGTCAACATACATCCGCCAGAGTTTTCCATGGCTTTTCAAATAAAAAATTTTCTGTTAAGGAGCAAAATCAGACCTTTGCGGTATGAAAAACAGCAAGACTTTTTTAAAAGAAGCAGAAATAAAAGCCTTTGATTCCGAACACAGGAAAAGGATAAACCATAATATTTCCAAATACAATGAAAAAGTTCCTGTCGGGAGACTTCAGTTTAAAGATTATGAAAAAGCAAGAGAACAGGCCGCAGCCATTAAACGCAAAGTAGTCAATAATCTTGAAAGATATTTACTCGATTTTGAAAAAGCTATTAAAAAAAGAGGTACTGAGGTTTTATGGGCTGAAGATGAGAAAGAAGCTATTGATTTGATTATCAATATTCTTAAAGTGAATGATTGTCGTTCGGTAGTCAAATCCAAAAGCATGATTTCAGAAGAAATTCATCTGAATGAAGCTCTTGAAAAATACGGCATAGAACCTATTGAAACCGACCTTGGCGAATTTATTGTCCAGCTAAATCATGAGCCACCCTATCATATTGTTACGCCTGCCATGCACAAGTCGAAAGAAGATGTGGCCAGACTGTTTCATGAAAAACTGGGGACACCGGAAGACTACACCCCCGAACAACTGACACTTGAAGCCAGAAAAGTGTTAAGAAACAAATTTATCAATGCAGATGCAGGAATAACAGGAGCCAACTTCCTCATTGCAGATGCCGGTGCAGTGTTAGTTACTGAAAATGAAGGTAATGCCAGAATGAGTACCGCATTACCCAAAATCCACATTGTTCTGGCAGGAATTGAGCGTTTACTTCCATCTATCAACGACCTGTCACTTTTTCTGCCACTTCTGGCAACGGCAGGAACCGGTCAGTACATCACTTCCTATAATACCTTGTTTTTTGGCCCACGACAGCCTAACGAACCCGATGGGCCCGAAAAAATGTTCGTCATCCTGCTCGATAACGGCAGAACCAATCTTCTGGCTAATCCGGATTTAAAAATAGCACTTGCCTGTATTCGTTGCGGAGCTTGTCTTAATGCCTGTCCGGTTTACAAAAATATTGGCGGTCATACCTATAAATCAGCCTATAACGGACCTATAGGTTCAGTTATTACACCCTATCTGAAAGGTTTTGAAGATTATATTCACCTGAGCTACGCCACTTCTCTCTGTGGTAACTGTACAGCCGTTTGTCCGGTAAAAATCCCCATTCATGAATTATTGTTGAAAAACAAGCAGCTTTATAACGAACAATACAATCCCAATAAATTAGAAAAACGGATTTTCAGGCTTTCATCAGCCATTTTGGGTTCAAGAAAAATAATGAACATGGGCAATCAGAGTCTGAAAAATCTATTTTTCAGAATAGCCCTCAAAAACACCTGGAATAAAAGAAAAGCCCCCCTGAAATTTGCCAGAAAAACCTTCAACCAGCAATGGAAAAACAACCATCATTCCAGTGAAAAGTAATAAACTCCTTTTGATATGAAACTCATTGATAACCAGTATTCTATTCAGGGAATTCCTGTAACCGGACTCTGCGGAAAATACGATACCCCGCTTTACGTATATGATGCCAATAAAATTCTGCATCAATATCATACGTTAAAAAATGCCTTCAAAATATCAGCACTTAAGATAAATTATGCCTGTAAAGCAAATACCAACCTCAACATTCTCCGGTTGCTGGCACGTGAAGGAGCCGGACTCGACACTGTTTCTATTCAGGAAGTGCAACTCGGCCTCAAAGCAGGATTCAAAGCAGACGACATCTTATTTACCCCTAACAGTGTTTCACTCGGTGAAATCAATGAGGCTTGCCGGCTTGGCGTTAAAATTAATATTGACAACATCTCTATTCTCGAACAATTCGGACATCAGCACAATGGCGAAATTCCTGTTTGTATCCGGATAAATCCGCATATATTGGCTGGCGGTAATACCAAAATTTCGACAGGACATATCGATTCCAAATTCGGTATTTCCATTCATCAGTTCCGGCATATCGAAAGAGTGATTAAAGCCAACCATATGCACATTGAAGGCCTCCACATGCATACAGGCTCCGACATTCTCGATGTGGATGTGTTTATCCGTGCAGCTGAAATCCTGTTTGAAATGGCCTTCAGCTTCCCTGAACTCAAATATATTGATCTGGGAAGTGGCTTTAAAGTCCCATATAAACCCGGAGATATATCCACCAATGTCGTTGACCTGGGAAAAAAACTTGACAAAAGATTCGACCGCTTTTGCAGGGAATATGGCCGTAAATTAACCTTAATATTCGAACCGGGGAAATATCTGGTGAGTGAAGCAGGTTATTTCTTTGCAAAGGTAAATGTGGTAAAACAGACAACTGCCACCGTTTTTGCCGGACTTGATACCGGATTTAACCATCTGATACGCCCTATGTTTTATGATGCCTACCACCATATTGTCAATGTTTCAAAACCTGCTAGTCATCCGCGTATTTATACTGTTGTCGGATATATCTGCGAAACCGACACATTTGGCTGGGACAGAAAAATTCAGGAAATTTCCGAAGGCGATATTCTTTGCTTTTATAATGCCGGTGCCTATTGTTATTCAATGGCCTCCAATTATAACAGCCGCCCTAAACCTGCTGAAGTAATAATATACAACGGGAAAGATTATCTGGCTTCCAGACGGGAGGAACTGGATGATTTATTAAAAAATTATGTTGAAATTGAGCTTTAACATCCTGAAGCATTAATACCTGTTTTCAATGTTACCATAAGATCGTCCCTACGGGACTTGACCGGGTGTTGATTTTTTGTTTTATGAGACAAATTTCAAATCCGGAAACGGCATCAGCTCCCCTCTCTTTTTGAAAGAGAGGGGTTGGGGGTGAGTTTTAATTAACTCCTCATCCTGCAATACTCAATTTTTTTAGTAAAGCTAAGTTGCTGATTTCTATTCCTTTATTGACAATTTTAATAATTTTATCTCTGTTTAGTTCCGATAAAATTCTGACTGCACTTTCAGTACTCATTCCTGCCAGTTCGGCTATATCTTTTCTGCTGATAATATTTTCGATCAGCTGACCATTAAAAATTTTTTCAGAGAGATAAAGAAGTATATCTGCAATACGTCCCAAAGCCTGTTTATTGGCCAGACAACTCATTCTGTTCAGGTGTCCTTCCGTCATACGGCAATACCATTTCATGATTTCGGAAGCAAATGCGGCATTTTCTGCAATGATTTGCTTAAATCTTTCTTTTTCTACATGAAATATGGTGCAGGGGGTAATGGCACTACCTGAAAAAAGATAGGTGTTTTGATTAAACAACGATGAAAGTCCGATAAAATCAATGGGTTTGACTATACTGAAGTTGAAACCTCTGTCCTGGTTCCCTTCCAGATAGTTTTTCGACAATCCGTCTGCCAGAATCATGATGTAGCTGGTAATAGCTCCCTGCTTGCATATAATTTCTCCTTTCCGGAAGTTGATCTGCACCTTTGTAAACTCATTAACCTGTTCATCATTCAGGTTTAAGGAGTGCAACCATAGCCTTGTTTTTTCTGTTATATCATTCTCCCTGTTATGGGCTACTTGCAATTCCTTCTCTTTGTTTTCAATACTTTCCCTTAGGAAACGGTAGTCTAAATAATCACTGACCTTACGGGCAATGATTTGTAAAAGCCTCATTTCTTCCTGAAGAAAAACACCTTTTTCAAGACGCAATGGTCTGATATAACAAACAGTAATTAAGCCTTCAGGTTGACCATTCACCCTAATTTCTGCAGACTGTTTCAGATCGGTAATTTTAAAATCAGGCAAGGCATAAACTTCTTCCCTGAAGACAATCTGGCAACGGCAAATATCATTGTATCTGTAGCTTTCAGCAATTACAAGGCATAACTCATTAAACAACTGGTCAAATGGAATATTGAACTGACTTAGCAATTCATCTGTTTTATACAAACAGTTAAGCTCCTTGTTCCTCTCATTCAGGTTGTCAATAACAGACTGAATATCAGATTTCAAAGAATCAGGCATAAGCTTTTTTAACACCAATAATTTCAGATTTCAAAAGTAAGCCATTTCTTAAAAATCACAAACCTCCACCTTAATTATCATGAACCCGTTTGACAATTATCAAGTCGTTTCATGTATTTATCGGTATCTGAAAATTCACTGAAAAGAAAAGAGTGGGGATACTTTTGTCTCGAAAAAAACATTTTGTATAAACCATAAAACAAAAATAAAATGAACGTAGAAAAAATCATGTTGGATCTCTCGAAAAAACATCCGGGAGAAGTTGAATACCTTCAGGCAGTTCGTGAAGTGCTTGAAAGTATTGAAGATGTTTACAATGAAAATCCACATTTTGAAACAGCCGGGATCATTGAAAGGCTTGTGGAACCAGACCGTATTTTCATTTTCAAAGTGCCCTGGATGGGAGACGATGGAAAAATCAATGTCAATATTGGTTATCGCGTCCAGTTCAACAATGCTATTGGCCCCTATAAAGGAGGTCTTCGTTTTCACCCCAGTGTCAATCTTTCCATCCTCAAATTTCTTGGATTTGAACAGATTTTCAAAAACAGCCTGACCACCTTAGCCATGGGTGGTGCCAAAGGAGGTTCAGATTTTAACCCCAAAGGCAAGTCAGATGCTGAAATCATGCGTTTTTGTCAGAGTTTTATGTTGGAACTCTGGAGAAATATCGGTCCGGAAACAGATGTTCCTGCAGGAGATATCGGTGTTGGAGGAAAAGAAATCGGTTATCTTTTTGGGATGTATAAAAAATTAGCCCGCGAACATAGTGGTGTATTAACCGGAAAAGGCATCAACTGGGGTGGCTCTTTAATTCGCCCTGAAGCAACCGGTTTTGGCTGTGTTTACTTTGCAGAGGAAATGTTGAAAACCCGCGGTCTCGATTTCAAAGGAAAAACAGTTGCCATTTCAGGCTTCGGAAATGTAGCCTGGGGTGCTGCATTAAAAGTAACCGAACTGGGTGGAAAAGTGGTAACTATTTCAGGACCTGATGGTTATATTTATGATCCGGATGGCATCAGTGGTGAAAAAATTGATTACATGCTTGAACTTCGTGCTTCCAATGAAGACATCGTAAAACCTTACTCTTATGAATTCCCGGGCTCCCAGTTCCATGAAGGAAAACGCCCATGGGAAGTAAAGGTTGATGTAGCTCTGCCATGTGCTACCCAGAACGAACTCAACAAGGAAGATGCTATGAATCTGGTCAACAACGGTTGCATTTGCGTTTGCGAAGGTGCCAACATGCCGTGTACCCCGGAAGCCATTGAAATTTTCCAGGAAAATAAAATTCTTTTTGCTCCCGGAAAAGCTGCCAATGCCGGTGGCGTAGCAACCTCTGGCCTCGAAATGAGTCAGAACTCTATGAAACTCAGTTGGGGAAAAGAAGAAGTTGACCGCAGGCTTCATGAAATCATGAAAAACATTCATCAGTCTTGTGTCGATCATGGGAAAGAAGATGACGGCTACATCAACTATGTGAAAGGTGCCAACATTGCCGGCTTCCTCAAAGTAGCCAACGCCATGCTTGATCAGGGACTTGTTTAATTGAGGACATGTATAAGCTGTCGACAGGACAGGTTCGAAATAATTCCAAATACTAAAATTCATTCATTTTCTTACTTAAAAGCCATTACCTGAGGGTGATGGCTTTTTGCTTTTTAGTAATGCTTATCCACTTAGTGTTTGTGCATGAAATAATATGCTGCTGGCATTGTAATGGTTTTTTAATAGGTAAAAATTATAGCAGGAGGTCTTATGAAAAAGTTCATGCTTCTTTCGGCTGTCATTCTGAATACCTTTTCGGCTCAGCCTTCTCAACTGACTGTCCGTATGTTTAACTATGCCGGCATAGTGGTTTCCCTTGACCGAAACAATTTTTCTGAAATTACCAGTCAGCATACTTTCCGTAATGTTTATCCCGGCTATCACCTGCTCGAAGTCAAAATGGTCAGTCCCGAGGGCTGGCATCATCACCAGAAAATATATTCAGATTATATTTTTATCCCGGCCAATACCAATGTTTACGCTGTAATTGACCCCCATTTCAACCTTCATATCAGTCAACAAAAAATGAAGCCTCACTATCCACCACCACATCGGTTTGAAGAAAATAAACACTCTTACGATAACCATCATGAATTTAACCACATGAATGACAAAAGTTTTATGCTGCTTTATGATCAGATCAGAAATGAATCATTTGATGCCAACAAAATAAAAATTATTCGCCATGCATTGAAATACAATTACTTTTCTTCCATGCAGATTTATCAGATGCTGACATTGTTCACCTTTGATTCATACAGGCTTGAAGCTGCCAAAGCATCCTGGCATTCAGTCAGTGATCCGGAAAACTTTTATATCGTTTATCAGGTCTTCACATTCAGAAGCAATGCAGAAGAATTGGAGGAATATATCCTGAGAAATTAACGCACCGGGATTTTTTCAATCCGTCTGCTGTGACGTTCATTTTCAAAGTCAGTATTGAGAAATGTCCTGACAATTTCCTTAGCTTCATTAAAATTCAGAAAGCGTGCAGGAAGTGCTAATACGTTTGCATCATTGTGTTGTCGGGCAAGAGCACTTATTTCCTTGTTCCAGCACAAAGCAGCACGAACATTTCCGTATTTATTGGCTGTCATAGCCGCACCATTACCGGAACCGCATATCACAATCGCCATATCAGCTTCATTTTCGGAAACACTTTTTGCAGCAGGATGTATAAAATCAGGATAATCAACAGATTCATTCGAGAATGTACCATAATCCCTGATTTCATATCCCATGTCCTGCAGCCAGTTTTTTAAAAACTCTTTCAATTCATATCCTGCATGGTCGCAGCCAAGAACAATAAAACGTTTGTCCATCTTATTTTTACCGTTTCAAAGGTTTTGCTCAAAGTGTGCGAAATTATTCTGAAATTTGTAACTGAAAAATTTTGTTGATAAATTAAGCTGTTGATATTTTTCATGAATTTATTGAGCATTATTCTTTAACGAACCAAATTAACATTTGACAATCTATATGAAAGAGAAGATTTTACAAGCACTTAGCCATGTTATCGACCCTGACCTCAACGATAACCTTGTCAAGCTGAATATGATTGAAAACCTGAGAGTTGAAGGAAAGGATGTTTTTTTTACAATAGTGTTGACAACTCCGGCATGCCCGCTAAAAAATACCTTTATTGAGCAATGCACGAGGGAAATACATAACCATGTTGACAAGGATTTAAAAATTCACATCGATTTTGATTCAAAGGTAGCACATGCCAAAAGGCAAAACGCTGATAAACTCACCAATGTTAAAAACATGATAGCTGTTGCCAGTGGCAAAGGAGGAGTCGGAAAGTCAACGGTAGCAGTTAATCTGGCTATCATGCTGGGTGAACTGGGCGCAAAAGTCGGCCTGCTTGACGCTGACATGAACGGACCTTCTGTCCCTGTCATGCTTGGTATTGAAAATGAGCAACCTGAAGTTAAAGTGGTTAACGGACAGACTTTTATGCTGCCTGTTGAAAAATACGGAATAAAGGTCATGTCGATTGGTATGCTCATTCCACAGGACAAGCCTCTGGTATGGAGAGGGCCAATGCTCAGCAACGGACTGAGTCAGATGATCCTCGAAACGTTATGGGAAGATATCGATTACCTGATCGTTGACCTTCCTCCGGGAACAGGAGATATACATATTACCCTGTGTCAGCAAATGCCATTGACAGGAGCTGTCATTGTTACCACCCCCCAGCGTGTTTCACTGACCGATACCATAAAAACAGTAGAAATGTTCAGGCTCGACAAAATGGATATTCCGGTATTGGGAATTATCGAAAACATGTCTTACTTTACCCCTGCCGAGTTGCCTCAAAACAAATATTTTATCTTCGGCAAAGGAGGAGGGGAAATTCTGGCAAAACAATATAAAGTACCACTTCTGGCTCAATTACCACTTGTTGCCGGTGTAACACAGGAATCAGACACAGGTGTTCCCGCTATCATGAGCAAACAGGCTGACATCATCAGGCCGGAATTTGAAAAACTTGCCCGTAAACTGGCTCAAAACATTGCTATCAGAACAGCTTTAAAATAAACAGCATGAGTAAAAAAGCACTCTTCCCGGGTTCATTTGATCCGATAACTCTGGGACATTTTGATATTATCATCAGGGCTTCTGCACTGTTTGACAAGCTGATTGTCGGGATTGGCAGTAACTCGACCAAGCCCCGATTTTTCAGCCTCGAAAAAAGCCTCGATATGATTAAAGCTGTTTTTGAAGATTACGAAAATATTGAAGTAATCAGCTACGACAATCTGACCGTTGAGCTTTGCCAGAACATGAATATCAGTTACATCGTCAGAGGGATCAGAAACATCAGCGATTTTGAATTTGAACGTTCACTGGCATCCATGAACAGGGGTTTAAATCCGGCTATTGAAACCATTTTCTTTGATTCAAAGCCTGAATATCTTCCCATCAGCTCAACCATTGTAAGAGAAATTTACCGAAACGGTGGAGATGTATCAGCTTTTCTGCCTCAGAAAGCCCTGAGTTTTATCTGATATATTCTTTAACGGGCATTTTTCAGTACCTGATTGATTTTCTGACAGGCCAGTTTAATTTCTTCAGTGCTGATGGTCAAAGGTGGTATTATGGCAAAGGCTTCTGAACTGAATAAAAACGTATTGCTTACAATACCTTCTGCCAGCAATAATCTGACGAGTTTCTTCGTATCCGTATTTTTATCCGGATAGACGCCAAGTAACAAACCCTCACCTGATATTTTAACGATATGCTGATCATCAAGGTATTCGATAAAAAGTTTATGTTTTTCTGCCACCTGATCAACAAGATGATCACTGATTAATGTGTCGATAACAGCAGAAGCCACCGCACAGGCAAGGGGATTTCCTCCGAAAGTAGTGGCATGACCGATTAAGGGATGTCCGTTATCGAGGGCATTCATGATTTTTTCCGAAGAAATAAAAACACCTGTCGGA
>JAAYUY010000036.1 GCA_012517435.1 Sphingobacteriales bacterium
CATCAACAGATTTAACCCGGTGAGTAATTACTATCTGTCGCTCGGGATAAATTATCCGAACAACTCAGACAGAGTCCGGTCAGACGGAAACAGTCCGGGAGGAGATATTTTTATTCATGGAAATTGTGTAACAATCGGCTGTGTTCCCATCACAGACGATAAAATCATGGAGCTCTATTTACTTGCAGTGGAAGCGCGTGAACACGGCCAAAACACTATTTCTGTCCATATTTTTCCCTATCGTATGACCAGCAGCAATCATCAGAATTTTCAAAAGCAATATCCAGAGCATAAGAGCTTTTGGGATGAACTTTTACCTGTTTACAATTCCTTTGAAAATAATCACGTTGTTCCTGTAGTTAACATTCAGAATGATGGCAGATATGTGGTAAATTAGCAGGCCAAATAATTGGCCATTCATGCGAAAAAATGAAGAGAATGAGGTATTTCCTGATCTGAAAGCCATCGTCAGGCAAAACAGGAAAAAAAAACTCAAAGAGAGAATATTCCTCTCGGTGTTGTCGTGGCTGGCTGCTCTTATTTTGTCACTTCCTTTTTTTGCTATTGTTTATCAATATGTTCCCGAAATAACCCTTCAGGCAGGAGTAGATCATATTTTACGACTTGACCATGCTCTTACGGCAATTGTTGTGATCCTGATTATCCGCGGATTGATTGAAGTCTTTAAGAGAGTGGTAGCCGGAATCGTCCTGATGTGCTTCATCTTCCTGACCATTAATCTTTTTTTTAATAAATACAGTTATCTGGATGTTTACCACGATTATAAATCCATGTTTATCTACCTGCTCGAATCCCCTGTGCAGGTACCATTTATCCCTGAAAATGCTTCTTTCAAAAATGGGAACAAAATCAGGGCAGCCGTTGTGCCGGATAATCCATCGGTCCGAAACTTCGCTGTTGTGATTTCAAAGAAACATTTTAACGACCCGTATTATTTCAGACGCTATGGGAAAGTGATACAATATTTCAGTGTTTTCAAAGAAATCAATCAAAGGTGGCAATATGTTTTTGACCCGGCCAACAACGAATATTATGCACCAGCGTATGAATCTGTCATTCATCTCTCAGGCGATTGTGACGACTACTCCATCACCATGGCCTCCTGTATCGAAGCCATCGGGGGCGATGCACGGATAATACGGACAGAAGGACACCTTTATCCGGAAGTAAAAATTTGTCAGAAACAGGATTTTGTCAAATACAACCTGCTGATCCGTCAACTATTTGCCGAAGAATCAAAAGGCAAAGCCATCTATTATCATCTGGATGCTGATGACAATATCTGGTTAAACTTCGACTATACCGACCATTATCCGGGTGGAAAATTCATGAACACTAAAATAATCGGTATTCTTAACCTTTAAAACATTTATCCATGAAAATTAATTCTTTAACAAAAACAATCATGATGCTCGCAGTTTTTATGCTATGGTATCATGCCGGATTCTCACAGAAAAAAGAATCATCAGAAGAAAAGAAACTAAGCAGCAGCACCATTTCAGGATTAAAATTCCGCAGTGTCGGTCCGGCATTGATGTCGGGAAGAATAGTGGATATTGCAGTAAACCCTGAAAATTTCAATGAATATTATCTGGCAGTTGCCTGCGGGGGCGTTTGGAAAACCTCGAATGCAGGAACTACATGGACACCTGTTTTTGAAAAAGAAAAATCATTTTCCATAGGATGTGTAACGGTAGATCCTAAAAATCCGAATGTGGTGTGGGTTGGTACAGGAGAAAACAACAGCCAGCGTTCCGTATCATGGGGTGATGGGGTTTATAAATCGGTGGATGGCGGAAAAAGCTGGAAAAACATGGGACTTCAAAAATCGGAGCATATCGGAAAAATAGTGATTGACCCGAGAAATTCGGATGTTGTTTATGTAGCCGCACAGGGGCCTTTATGGGGGCCTGGTGGCGACAGAGGGCTTTACAAAACCACCGATGGAGGTGCTACATGGACTGCCGTTCTGACCATCAGCGAAAATACAGGAGTGACTGATGTGGTGATAGATCCGAAAAATCCGGATGTCATCGTTGCAGCTGCTTACCAACGCAGGCGCCATGTGTGGACACTCATTAACGGAGGCCCCGAATCTGCAGTTTATAAAAGTACCGATGGTGGAAAAACATGGAGAAAAATAACTTCCGGATTGCCTTCGGGCGATGTTGGCCGTATCGGGCTGGCCATTTCTCCTGTGAATCCAAATATTTTATATGCCATCGTTGAAGCTGCCGAAGACAAGGGCGGATTTTTCAGGTCAACCGACAGGGGCGAAACATGGACAAAAATGAATAATTACAGCACAGTCTCGGCTCAATACTATAACGAGATTTTCTGCGACCCCGTCAACCCTGATAAGGTTTATCTGATGGATACCTATTCTCAGCTCTCCCTTGACGGAGGAAAAACTTTTAAACCGCTGGGAAATAAATACCGCCATGTCGATGACCATGCTTTATGGATAAATCCCGTAAACCCTTCTCACCTGAGAATTGGAGGTGATGGCGGCCTTTATGAAACTTTTGATGCCTGTGCCAGCTGGCGCTATTTCGATAATCTGCCCGTTACCCAGTTTTACAGGGTATCAGTCGATAATGCAGAGCCATTTTACAATATTTATGGCGGAACACAGGACAATGCCTCTCAGGGCGGACCTTCACGTACAAAGAAAAACTATGGCATTGCCAACCACGACTGGTTTATTACCAACGATGGCGATGGTTTTGAGTCTTGCATCGACTCTGTAAATCCCGACATTGTTTATGCTCAGAGCCAGTATGGCGGACTGGTCAGGTACGATAAAAAAAGCGGAGAAGCCATCGACATCAAACCGATGGAAGGGAAAAACGAAAAACCTTACCGCTGGAACTGGGATGCACCTCTGATCATCAGCCCGCATTCACCCACCCGCTTGTATTTCGGTGCCAATTACCTTTTCCGTTCAGACGACAGGGGCAATTCATGGCAAATCATCAGTCCCGACCTTACCCGTCAGCGCGACCGAAATTCACTGAAAGTCATGGGAAAAATATGGCCTCCCGATGCCGTAGCCAAAAATGCCTCTACCTCTGTTTACGGCAATCTGATTCAGATCAGTGAAAGTCCGCTGAAAGAAGGACTCATCTATACCGGCTCGGATGACGGACAACTATCCATCACTGAAGATGGTGGTAAAAACTGGCGTTTTGTCAACTCATTTCCCGGAATACCGGAATTTACCTATATCAGTGCAGTCATAGCTTCGCAACACAACGAGAATGTTGTTTATGTTGCCTTTGACAACCATAAAATGGCCGACTTTAAACCCTATATCCTGAAAAGCACAGACAAGGGAAAAAGCTGGAAAGAAATCACCTCAAATCTTCCGGAACCTGAAGTGGTTTATTGCATTGCTGAAGATCATGTCAATCCTGATTTGTTATTCATAGGCACGGAATATGGAATATGGTTTACCATTGACGGGGGCAACAACTGGGTAAAAATGACTTCAGGACTTCCGACCATTGCCGTACGCGATATAGCCATTCAGAAAAGAGAGAATGACCTTGTTCTGGCTACTTTCGGCAGAAGTTTTTATGTCCTCGATGATTATTCTCCCCTTCGCCTGTTGAGTAATGAAACTCTTGAGAAACAGGCCTTTCTGTTCCCTGTGAAAGACGCATGGATGTATATTCCTGAAAAGCCTTTCGGCTGGGGCGAAAAAGGCTCACTTGGCGATGGCTTTTACACGGCTCCCAATCCTCCTTTTGGTGCTGTGTTTACTTATTATCTTAAAGAAGTTCCCAAAACATTGAAAGAGCAACGCCATGACAGAGAAAAGGAAGCCCTTGAAAAAGGCCTTGATATTAAATATCCTGACATTGAAGAATTAAAAAAGGAAGAAAATGAAAAAGCTCCTTATTTATTGTTCACCATCAGGGATGAGAGCGGACAAGTGGTCAGAAAACTAAAAACACAGGCTTCAAAAGGAATTAATCGCTTCACATGGGATTTACGTTATCCCTCCACTGCTCCGGCCCGGCCAAACAATGAAAACGAATCCGGCATGCTTGCCCTTCCCGGAAAATACAGTGTAACCCTTGAACTTATTCATGATGAATTAGTCAAATATTCAGCAGGACCGGTTGTTTTTGAGGCAAAAATATTAGGCGCTCCTACCCTGACCGCCTCAGACAGAAAAGCTCTGGTTGATTTTACCCAAAAAACTGCTGAACTCAGGAGAGTAGTTTCTGCCATACAACTGCTCAGCACCGATCTCGACACCAGAATAGCCGCTATCCGGTCAGCATTGATGCTGGCTAAAACCGATACCAAAGACCTTGAAATTCTGCTAAACAAAATAGAAAGGGAAAATAAACAAATTCAGATCGTCATTTCAGGGGATCCCGTTTTGGTCAAACGAAATGAAAACATTCCTGCCAGCCTGAACGACAGGATTGACAATATTGTCTGGGGGCTGTGGAGTTCAACATCAGCTCCCACGCAAACCATGCTCGACAACTACCGGATTGCCGGAGAAATTTATCTTGAAATTTCGGAGAAACTTAAAAATCTTTATGAAACAGACCTGAGGAAAATAGAAGCTGAACTGGAAAAAACCGGTGCCCCCTACACGCCAGGCAGATTTCCGGAATGGAAAAAATAAAGAATAACAAAAAAACATTTCAGGACACAACATGGAAACAAAGCTGACGACCCCGCTTGCCGAACGCTTACGCCCCCAAAGCCTTGACGATTTTATCGGACAGGAACATCTGGTCGGGAAAAATGCCATTTTAAGAAAAACCATCGAAAGCGGGCACATCCCTTCCATGATTTTCTGGGGACCCCCGGGGGTTGGAAAAACCACGCTGGCCAATATTATTGCCAAAAGGCTTGATAAAAGATTTTTTGGGTTAAGTGCCATTCAGGTGGGCGTAAAAGAAGTCAGGGAGGTCATTGAAATAGCCAAAAAAAGCAATCAGGTTATCCTGTTTCTGGATGAAATTCATCGCTTCAACAAAGGACAGCAGGATGCCTTGCTCGGAGCCATCGAAAAAGGGCTGATTCTCTTTATTGGCGCCACCACCGAGAACCCCTCCTTTGAAGTAAATACTGCTTTGCTTTCGCGTTGTCAGGTATATATTCTGAAAGAACTGGATGAAAACCACCTGAAAAAACTCTTTTATTCTGCTTTTGAAAAAGATGAATATCTGAAACAATTCAGCCCTGAGGTCAAAGAATGGGATGCCCTGCTGAGATATTCCGGAGGAGATGCACGTAAATTACTTAATATTATTGAATTAATAGTCAACCAACACAACAGTGGCAAGCTTGTTTTCGACAATAAGACGGTGGTGGAAACCATTCAGCAAAATCTGGCCACCTACGACAAAAGCGGAGAAATGCACTACGACCTGATTTCTGCATTTATCAAGTCGATGCGGGGAAGCGACCCGAATGCAGCCGTTTATTATCTGGCACGAATGCTGGCAGGAGGTGAAGACCCGAAATTCATTGCCCGCAGAATGCTGATTCTTGCCTCCGAAGATATCGGAAATGCCAATCCAAATGCTTTGTTGCTGGCAAATAACTGCTTTCAGGCCATAGACGTCATCGGAATGCCGGAAGCCAGAATTATCCTTTCACAAACGGCAATTTATCTGGCTTGTTCTCCCAAAAGCAACAGCAGTTATATGGCCATTGAACAAGCAATGGCAGAAGTGGCTCGTTCAGGCGACCTGCCGGTACCCCTCCACTTGCGCAACGCTCCTACCCGCCTGATGAAAAAAATTGGCTATGGTAAAAATTATCAGTATGCT
This sequence comes from Sphingobacteriales bacterium, assembly GCA_012517435.1. Taxonomy (NCBI): domain Bacteria; kingdom Pseudomonadati; phylum Bacteroidota; class Sphingobacteriia; order Sphingobacteriales; species Sphingobacteriales bacterium. The sequence goes on from JAAYUY010000036.1 coordinate 5,826, forward strand.
CACGATTTTGAAGGCAACTTCGTCAACCTTGAGTTTCTGCCTGAAGCCATCAGTGGGAAAAAATTTTTCGAGCCTTCTAAAAATCCGAGAGAGGAAGAAATCAGAAAACATTTGCGTCAACTCTGGAAAAACAAATATGGATATTGAAACCAAA
>JAAYUY010000037.1 GCA_012517435.1 Sphingobacteriales bacterium
TAACAATAACATGCCATTTCATTCGCTTTTTGCTTTTTTAAAAAAAGTGTAAAGGTAAACCTTTTGCCCCGATAATAAGCTTATTTTTGTCCCATGGCAGAAATGCTCCAAAATATCTTGCCTGTTTACCTGATATTTTTTTCAGGACTAATACTCCGCTGGACTCATGTCCTTTCCCAAACTGACGGTGAACGAATGTTGAAATTCATCTTCTACTTTACTTTGCCTGCCCTTGTGTTAAAAACATTATCAGGTATTCAGCTGATTCCGGCTTTGTTCTGGCTGCCTTTCGCATCTGCCGTCATCATCCTGCTGTCAGGCATTCTGGCTTATTATTCTTCCCGACTTTCTGGTCTGTCAGCTTCAAAATCAGGTGTTTTACTAACATCTTCCATGATTATGAATATCGGATTTACCATTCCTTTCGTCCATGCTGTTTGGGGTGAAAAAGGGCTCGGATACCTGTTTATGTTTGATTTTTCCAACGGGATAATGGCATACAGTGTGGTGTATTATATTGCCTGCCGGCATGGTGAAGATGCGGGAAATTCAGGTAAAATCTACAAAAAAGTTTTCACTTCTCCACCAATTTGGGCACTATTGATTGCTTTAACGCTCAATATTTCAAACATACAACTTCCGCATGCATTGTTATCCTTTCTTGATTTCAGCGGTCAAATGACCATCCCTTTGTTTCTGATTGCTTTATCTTTGTTTTTTGCCCCTTCCTTTTCTGACTTCCGGGATCTTTTAACAGGTATTTCCCTTCGTATGGGATTTGGCTTTTTATTGGGTTTATTAATGATTGCAATATTACCACTTGATCCTCTTGCGAAAATCATTCTGATAACCGGAGCTTCATCACCTGTCGGATTCAATACACTCACTTTTGCCTCACTGGAGAAACTGGATACCCGCTATGCCGCAAATCTTGTCTCCTTCTCAATTTTACTGGGAATGGTGCTGGTTCCTTTATTATTATTGTTTTGGCGTTAAGGTCCTTTGGTTAATCAATCAATGTAATCCATCATCACATGAATCAGCTCTGTGTTTTATAAGGATTCGTATCGCCTGAAGCTACATTCTGCTGAAAATGTTTTCAATTCTTATTGTTTATTGCTACTTTAAAATTTTTCTTCCTTTACAATTATCTTTGCTCAACTTTACAGAGTCATCATTTATCATAAATACTGTTATGCATTTTAATTCAGGTTCCTATATAACCGCAGATATGGAAGTAGGCAGGATTATTAAGGAAAATCCGATCCTGTTATTGGTGCTGGAGAATTTTGGAATTTTTCAAATGAAAAAGAATCAGACTTTTGAGGAATTATCTATCGAAAATCAATTAAGTCCGGAATTATTGGTACTGATTTGCAACTTACACTCAGGTTATTATCTGGACAAAGCTGATCACTTACCCAATGAATCTTTGAGGCAAATTATCTTTTACCTGAAAAACAGTCACCAATATTATCTGAATGAAAAATATCCTGAAATACGTGAACTAATTAGGGTTTTTGGAGAGAATACAGGAAAGGAGATTTTTAATATTATTGAAACCTATTTCATGGAGTATTTCAATGATGTAAAAGAACACATTGCCTATGAGGAAAAAATTGCTTTTCCATACTTCTTTTCACTTTTAGACAAGCAAAAAATAAGTTATAAAAATTTTTCAGTCAGATACTATAAAGAACATCATACCGATATCGAAACCAGCCTTGAAGCACTTAAAGATATTATCCTCCATTATATTCCACTTGAAAAACCATTACCCGTGAGGCGAAAGCTGATGATGATGCTCAATGAATTAGCTTTTGAATTAAAAATTCACTCCCTGATTGAAGATATGATATTAATTCCTTTAACAGAAAGAATTGAAAATGGAGGGAATGAGCAATAATAAATACCTGACTATCGGAATAATTGAAGATTCGGATATCATCAGGGAGGGCATTCAGAATTTACTTCAGAAATCAGGGCAAAATATTGTTACTATCCTGATAAAAGATATTGACAACCTGAATATACATGCCAACCGGCTTAAACTTAATATTATACTGATAAATACCAGTCTGATTATCAGCCGCCTGAAGCAGGTCAGAAATGCAAGGTTATCCCAGCCCGAGCTTAAATGGATCGGTTTACAGTCGTCTTTTCCCGGAAAAGAAATTTTATCCTGTCTGGATGAAATCATTTACCTGGATGATACGGCTGAGATTATAACCAGAAAAGTAATAAGATTTGCCCATTCTTCAGAGAAAAATAAAACGGCCCCGCTGAGCAGCAGAGAGACCGATGTATTGCTTGAAATGATAAAAGGATACTCAAACAAGGAAATAGCTGAAAAACTGAATATCAGTATTCATACTGTCATGACTCACCGCAAAAATATTTATGCTAAAACCGGAACACGAAGTCAACCGGGATTGACAATATTTGCCTTGACCCATAATATTGCTTCGATTGACAATCTGAAATAATTCCTACCACCTATCAGGTATCTTTTTTCATCAATATCATTAGTTTTAGGTATTGGTTCAAATTATCAGACAGCTGATTTTTGCCGGTAAACTTAATTATTCACTACAATGAGAAGATTTGTTTTAATTTTATTTATCATCTTACCTATCTGGCTGTCAGGACAGAAAAAACAGGACACCACTGTGGTATATAAAAATTCCGTTGAACAAATGCTTGAAAATGACGGGAAATTACAATTGGGCGGATATGGTGAGGTTCATTTTAACAAGCCTTATTTTAAAAATTTATACAAGGCATCTCAGCTTGATGTTCACCGGCTGGTTTTATTTTATGGCTATAATTTTTCTCATCATACTCAGTTTGTTTCGGAAATTGAATTTGAATATGCAAAAGAGTTATGGATTGAACAGGCATTTTTACAGCATCGACTTAACAAATACCTGAATTTAAGAGCAGGATTATTGCTCATTCCTATGGGAATCATTAACGAGACTCATGAACCCGTAACTTTTAACGGAGTTGAACGCCCGGTTATCGACAACAAAATATCGCTTTCAACATGGAGGGAAATTGGAACAGGCTTTTGGGGAAGCTTTCTCCCATTTAAAATCAAATATCAGATTTATATTACCGGAGGACTTAATGGATATGATGGTAAAGCTGTTTTTAACGGAGCCAATCCCTTGCGGGATGGTCGTCAGAAAGGTTCAAAAGCTTATACTTATTCTCCGGCTCTTAGTTCAAGAATTGAATATTTTGGCTTTAAAAATCTCCATACAGGTATTTCATTCTATTCCGGTAATTCTCAAAGTAAGCTTTACTCAGATTTAAATAAAGACAGCCTGAGACTAAAAAAAACAGCTGATTCATCGGTAATTGGAATTCGCATGATAGGAGCCGATTTCAGGTATTTCATCAAAGGCTTTCAGTTAAGGGGGCAATTCTATTTCATCAATTTAAGCAATACTGATCAATACAATACTTTTCGTCAGTCCGGCAATACTTTCAATAATCTTGGCAAACAAATAATAGGTTATTATTTAGAGGCTGGATATAATGTTTTACGTCCTTTCCCTGACATTGAATACAGCCTGATACCTTTTTTCCGATATGAATTTTATAATCTTCATCACCAGGTTGAAAAACCGGTTGTTGCAGATAAATCCCTGATGAATACAATTCTGACTGCCGGTATTTCTTTCAGATTAAACGACCATGCCATTATCAAATCTGATTTTCAATGGATTAAACCTGCCAATGTCCATTTTTGGCAAAAATACCTTAATTTTGGATTTGGTGTAACCTTTTAAATCAGCATTTGTGAAATCTGTTTTACTGAAATGTTTAGTTTTAATCTTGTTTTTCCAGTCATTTGCCTTTACATTTAACGGACCTCTAGATTTTCACCCCCGTCAGCTGGATAGAGAAATCCGTAAAATCTATCATACCGATCATTTTCATATTGCGTATTATCCATCTTCAGAAAATCAACCTGATAGTAATACTGGAAAATATTTTAGTATTTATACAGGAAATACTTTAGCAGGTTATGGTTATATCGGTAGGGTAATGAGTTGCCGACAGGGCATGTGCTTTTCAAATTTAAAAAACAGCAAATCTTCTTTTGCTGAGTATTTTGACTATTTTATCCTCTTTGATAGCACCATAAGCATACAAAAGGTTATGGTGTTTAATTACATGGCAAGCCATGGAAATGAAATTACCTCAAACGGCTGGCTTAAACAGTTTATCGGTTACAACGGTAACAACAGTCTGATAGCCGGAAAAGACATAGATGCCATCAGCGGTGCCACTGTGTCAGTTCATGGGCTCATCAATGACGTCATTATCAGAACCTCAGAAATAAAAAAGCTGAAATCTGAAAAGAAAAACTTTTGACAGAGGACTAATGGCTCACATTCACCTTAAAAAAATGATAATTGTCGTTGCTGAATAAGTACAATATGTACAAACCGGCAGGAACATCATTTATCATTATCTTACTGTTTTCCGTATAACCTATCTTAATCAACCTTCCATTTAAATCAAATATCTGATAATCAAAAATTTCTGATGAATTTAGTATTTGCAGTTTTTCGCTGACCGGATCAGGAAAAATCATCAGTTTTTGGTTCTGATCATTGTCTGCCATGCCGGAAGGAGAATCTGTCGAATAAAAAATGGTTATTTTCCCATTATTCTCAGCATAATACATCAACTGCCTGCCATCTTCGAGATTATACCAGGTAAAATCAGTTGAATTTGGACCTAAACTATTAGTTCTTAATTCACTTATTAATGCCACATTATTGAAACTACCTTGTGGAAGGATTAGTTTCCCAAAGCCATTAAAACTTACTGTTCTGCTTCCAGTTTGATAACTGCTGACAGTGGTAGCATTGCTGTAATTGGTTTTTGAATAAGTGTCATTAAAGGAATTTCCATAGGTAAAGGGGAAAATTAATCTTTTATCTGGGTTTTGAAAAATTTCATGCTGGGTTGAAGGTTGATAATCACCCCAACTGACAAAGCTATCACTGTTTAATTGATAATACAGGTAACCTAAAACCGCTGTAAGCATTGGGTCAAACTGAACATAATTACTTGAAGGATAAAGATTCCCATTAGGTGTCAGGGTTGGATCACCATAGACAAAATTTATGGCAGGTGTGCCAGATTGTTGTTTTATACCTGACGCGTCCCATATAACCCCGGTTCCTGTAGTAATCAACATTGTCATACTAAAAGAATTTTTATCTGCAAGCAAAATATGTTGTGTCATTGACAGGCATTTGCTGAAATTGTTATATGTCAATACCTGTGAGTATGTATTTCCTATAATCAGAAAAGACAAAATTAAAAGTAAATTTCTTTTTTCCATATTAACTGTTTTAATGGTTACTTAACACCTATCCCTTCAAAAACAAATGCCCAGCTTTCGGGCTCTTCATCCGGCCTGAGTTTATCTCCAAAACTGTTTAAATGCCAGTTGAATCTTTCATAAACTTTGCTTTCCCCCGGTTTAAGTTTAACGGTGTATTTATCCTGATTTACTCCACTGGCCTGCATGGTAAACTGAATGGTATATTGTTCGGATTTGTTTGTTACCTCGACATAATACCATTTTCCCATAGTAACTCTTTTCTGGAGTTTAATCCTGAAAACAAGCGGCACAGGAGCAATACCTTTTTTGTCCATTTTAACAGATTGCAGGTTTTTATCCAAAGGGTCCGACCATTCTTTTGTTCCATTAGGGAACCTGAAAGCATTACCTGCCAGACTCTGGCTAAAAGCTGTTTGCCCTGCTGTCAGTAAGACAAACAGCAACATTAAATGTTTAAAGTTTTTCATAATGATGATAATTTAAAAGTTAATAAAAAAGTTAATGATACATGAGAGTTAAGTTTTTAGCTTGGCCTTTCACATCCTTTTCTGTTATAGAAATGCCAGTTGATAAAGGTGGCGATAAAACAAAATACCAGCAGGCCGTAAAAGAATCCGTTGGCTTTGGAGGTAGCAGCAATAACAGCTCCGATAATACTTGAAAAAATAAAGGGGCCGTAAGCAGCAATAGCAGCGGTAAAACCAATTACACCGGCAGCCTGACGTTGGTTATGGGCAAAAATAATCGGATATTGACGGAAAGTGGCTGCATTACCCATTCCGGTAAAGAAAAACATGGCCAGCATGATGCCTACAAACAACGGGAATTGTGCCATAGATTCCGGAGCTACCAGATTCATGCTCAGCATAATGACAATGCCCGTTATCAAACCAAGTCCCGTAATAGTTGTCAGAATAGCTCCACCGGTTTTATCGGCAACGAAGCCAAACAAAACACGGCTGGCAGAACCAATCAAAGGGCCATAAAATGCGTATGTCAGCGGGTCAGGAGCACCTTCAAAATTTCCGTAAAGAGCTTTGATCATCATGGGAAAAGCTGCTGACAAACCCGAAAAAGTTCCGAAAGTCAGCAAATACGTAATAGTGCAATACCAGGTGTGTTTGTCTCTGAAAATATCAAATTGCTCCCTGAAAGAAGCTTTTACCGGAACGCTCCTTAACATTAGCCAGCATAAAATTACCAGAATGATTAATATGGGCAAATACCAGAATGAAGCACTCTGCAGGTAAATCTCTTTATCTTTTGCCCCCTTGCAGGAAAGCTGTTCAAGAACATTTTTCGCCACTTTGGGATGCAGTTTTAAAATAGCTCCTGCTTTGGCTTTCTCAGGCAAAGAGGCAAAAATAAATCCTTTATTATCAGCATTTTTGATGTCTATGCCTTCCATTGCTTTTTTGTCAATACCGGCAAATATTTTTTCCTGAATATCAGCATTCAGTTTATTAAAATCAGCAGCCAGTTGATCATGATTAACTTCGGTAAATGAAGCAATCACTTCTTTTTTATCAATTTTAGTGAAAACCTGAGAGGCACCCAGCGTGGCAATGCCAATCATTACAGGAGTCATAAACTGTGCAACACTGACACCAAAATTGCCAATACCGGCCTGAATACCCAGCGCAGTACCAATCATTTTTTTGGGAAAAAACAAAGAAGTTGAGGGCATATAGGATGAAAAATCGCCTCCGCCAAAACCAGCAGTAAGTGCCAACACAATAAATACCCAGAACGGTGTTCCCGGATTCATGACAGCCAGTCCGATGCCGATGACCGGAATTAACTTGATCAGTGTGGCGATGGTAATAGTGTGTCGGGTACCAAAAATGGGAATTAAAAACATGTGAACGAGCCTCAGTGTTCCGCCTGCAAGACCGGGCATTGCCGCCAGCCAGAACAATTGTTTGGTGGTAAAATTAAATCCTATTCCCGGTAATTTTGTAACAATTGCACTCATCATAAACCAGGTGGCAAATGAAAACAAGAGTGTAATGGTGGTGATTGTAAGAGTCCGCCATGCAATTTTCTTACCTGTTGATTCCCAGAACGATGGGTCTTCAGGTGTCCAGTTTTTTAACCATGTTGTCATATAATTCATTTTAAGATTTTCTGTCAAAATCGCCAGCAATTTCAGGTGCGGCTTCCTTAGTCAGTTTTTTTACAGTTGAACGCATCCATAAATGACAGGCAACCGAAAGAACCAGCATCAACATCCAGCAGCTTGTCCACAAACCTGTCCATTTCAGGAGATAACCGAAGAGTATCGGGCAGATAAAACCGCCAAGGCCACCAATGACACCCACCATTCCGCCTACCACACCGACTTCGTTCGGAAAATAATCAGGAATAAATCTGTAAACCCCTGCTTTCCCTATTCCCCAAACAATACCGATGAATAGCACAAGAAAAGCAAAAATCCAGAGGTTGGCCTGAAAATATATTCTTGTTACTCCTTTTGCAAGCAATTGTTTCTTTTTCACTACATCTCCCGTTTTAACGACTGGTTCCTGCCATTGGTCTTTTGTGGGGAAAATCAGGAAATTTTCATCATAATTCTGATTTAATCCGCTTTTGCTTAAAACTTTGTATTGCTTTACATCAACCCTGATGTGTGTATCGCTGACTTCTCTGACAATTCCTGAACGGGCAGCCATGATGCCTTTTCCCGGGGAATAAATCTCCATTCTCGGAACCGACAGGAAAAAGGAACAAAGCATGGACAAAACAAAAACCCAAACCATCACCTGACGTGCCCCCCATTTGTCCGACATCCAGCCACCCAATGCCCTGATGACGCCTGATGGTAGGCTAAACAAAGAAGTTAACAGTCCGGCAATGACAAGAGAAGCACCGTAAACATTTACAAAATAAGGCATTAGCCACTGGCTGAATGCCACAAAACAGCCAAACACCAAAAAATAATAAAGCCCGAACCGCCAGACCCGTATGTTTTTCAATGGTTGTAAAAGCTGGCGTGTCGTACGGTTTTGAATGGCATGTTTTTTATTTTCGGTAAAAAGCACAAATAAAATTCCCATGACAACCAACACGAGGGCATAAAGTTTTGGCAACATACGCCAATTCTCGGTAAAATCACCGCTATTGGTCAGAATCTGAAGAATTTTAGGAGCAAGAAGAGTAGTAACCGCAGCCCCTGCATTCCCTACCCCGAAAATTCCCAAAGCCCTTCCCTGCCAGTGTTTGGGAAACCAGACAGAAGTATTGACTATTCCTATAGCAAAGCCGGTTCCTGCCATACCATAACCCAGACCAGCGAGGACAAAATGCCAGTAAGTGGTTGCATAACTCAGCAGAAACATAGGCACGGCACAAAAAAACAGTAAGGCTGAATACACCCATTTCCCACCAAATTTATCGGTCAGCATTCCCATAGGTAGTCGGAAAATCGAACCAGTAAGAATGGGAATCCCCATCAGCCAGCCGATTTGTACCGAATCCCAGTTAAATACATCATTATCTACTAAAAAGGTAATCATGACTCCATTCGACACCCAGACAGCAAAACACACTGTAAAGGCCAGTGTATTGAAAAACAGCATCCGGTGTGATTTTCCAGTAACCTGTTCCTGCATATTATTTCATTTTAAACGGTTTTTCTTATTTTCTTTCTGTCCCAGTTCCAGACAACCACCTGATAGCTACGCCACAGATAGGTAAAAGGAAATGCAATAAAATGGAAAAATCGGGTAAAGGGAAACATGCCCGTGATAAGAAATGCACTGACCACATGAATTTTAATGGAAAGTGACATGGTGGAAATAGCTGTGGAGTCAGGGGAAAAACGGAAAATGGAATACAGATAGGGAGTCAATACGCTGGCAAACCAGGATGAACCCCAGCGGTTAAAATATGCCACCCATAGCCCTGAAATCACCTGCACCAGCAATACCAGATAAACGGCTATGTCCATTCCGGAGGCAACTGTAAGCAGACGTTTATTATTTAATCTCCTGATTATTAACAAAATAAGTCCAGTTAGTACAGCCAGTCCGAAGGCAAAGGCAGAAACTTCCAGAATAATCACCCTGACTGGTTGATTGTTCCATGCCAGCACACTGCGTGGAAATAAAAATGCCGTCAGGTGGCCAAAAAACAGGAAAACAAGCCCATAATGAAATGAATTGCTTCCCCAGAACAAGCCTTTATATTCGAGAAACTGGCTCGAGAGGGAGGAAACCTGATACGACTTGCTGAAAAAGCGGTAAAACGAACAGCCAATCATTACGAAGAGTGCTACATAAGGTAACACATTAAAAAACAATAAGTTACTCATATTCAACTTTTTCTTTTTTTCTGATGACAAATTGTTCAAGTGTGCAATGCCCGAAATCATCTTTCAGAATGTTTTCGAGCAGATAAAAAAGCTCATAATAGAAATTATCTGTAGTGCTGAATTTCAGGCATATTTCACTAACTGCCGGTAACAAAAGACACCATGAAAACTCTTCCCTGAAGTCTTTCTCCAGTTTTGGAAGCAGCCGTAACACATTTGGCAGATGGTCGGCTAATTCGACTCCACAGTCATTCCCTGCTTTAATTTGCTCCGATTGCATCTGCGATAAAAATATATTGCGTTTATAATCTTCGCCAAATAAAACAAAGCCTATGTCGAGGCTACTGACAGCATTTAACAGGAAAGTGTTCAGATAATACTCTTCCAGTTCGTGCAAGCTCAGTTTTTCTGTTGCTGAGGCATATTGCTGAACCAAATAGCTATACTGCTGAAAATCAGCTTGTACCGCATTAAGAATTTCCTGTAGTCTGGTTCTGAAATTTTCGTTAGGATAATCAAACAATTCGGCCAGTATTTCATAATGACTGTAAGTTTTCATCAATTGATTCTTTTAGGTTTTTCATTAAAGCCAATTCCATGGTTTCCCTTGTATTCATGAACATCCTCAAGCATTTCGATGGCTTGCTCGCGATGTGCTGGCGGAATGACAAAACGGTCTTCCCATTTGGGCAGCGAAGTCAGCCTGAAAATACTGTCGGCCTCTTCATGACTAAGATTGACTTCCTGCATTGCTTTATTGACCATTTCATTATCCAGATCACCTACCGTTGCGTTCCTGCGATGTAGCCTGACAGCATAAAGTTTTTTCAGAATTTCAGCTATTTTTGAGGTATCTCCGGCAGAAAAAAGATTGGCCAGATATTTCAATGGCAGGCGTGTTTCATCCACATTGCCGAAAAATGAAGCTGAATGGGTATTGTAGTGGCCGTTTTCCATCATGCCGATAATGGGCAAAACAGGAGGGACATAGAACAAATTTGGCAGGGTACGGTATTCAGGATGTAAAGGAAGGGCAATATTCCATTCCATTAAAAACTTCCATACCGGTGATTTCTGAGCGCTTTCGATGGTTGAATCGGCAATACCGTTTTCTTTCGCCATACGGATTATTTCAGGGTCAAAAGGATTCAGGTAAAGTTCCTTTTGTTTGTCAACCAGTTGATGTTCTTCGGCCAAAGCATATTCTTTGATTTTGTCGGCATCATATAACAATACACCCAGATAACGTATTCTTCCGACACAGGTATGCATACAGGCTGGTGCCTGACCGGTTTCAAGCCTTGGATAACAAAGCAGGCATTTTTCCGATTTCCCTGCACTCCAGTTGTAATAACTTTTTTTATAAGGGCAGGAGGTAACACACATACGCCATGCCCTGCATTTTTCCTGATTCAGCAACACAATCCCATCTTCGCCTCTTTTGTAAATGGCCCCTGAAGGACAGGCTGCCACGCAGGCCGGATTTAAACAATGATTGCATATCCTTGGCAGATAAAACATCATCATTCTTTCAATCTGGAATATTGACTCTTTTTCTTCCTCCGTCATGTCTTTCAGATTCGAATCCTGCCTGGCAAAATCTGGCGTACCACCCAGATCATCATCCCATGCAGGTCCCATTTTAATATCCATGGGTTTGCCTGTGATCATGGAAATTGGTCTGGCTGTCGGCTGGTCTTCTCCTGCCAGTGCATTCGTTAAGTGCTGATAATCATACGTAAAAGGCTCATAATAATCTTCGATAACCGGCATATTGGGATTGCTGAACAGGGAAAGCAGGGTACCTTTTTTATCATAACTGGCAAGTTTCAGTTCATCTCCTTTCTTTTTCCAGCCACCCTTATAAATTTCCTGATCTTCCCATTTACCAGGATAACCTGTGCCGGGCTTGGTTTCAACATTGTTCCACCACATATATTCTGCCCCTTTTCTGTCGGTCCAGATATTCTTACAGGCTACCGAACAGGTATGACATCCGATACATTTATCGAGATGAAAAACCATTGCGATTTGTGAGCGTATATCCATCTTTTTTAA
>JAAYUY010000038.1 GCA_012517435.1 Sphingobacteriales bacterium
AATACATGATGCTTATCCAAGAGAATGGTTTGCAGGTGCTCCGGTGGTCTTTGTTTTTTGCGGAGATCATTCCCTGAGCTGGAAAAGGCAGAAAGATGCAAAAGACCATGCTGATATTGATATTGCCATCATGGTTGATCATATTACGCTTGCTGCCACCGAGCAGGGACTTGCCACCTGCTGGATTTGTGCTTTTGATCCGGATAAGCTGCGTCAAATATTGGAACTCCCGGATCATCTCGAACCTCTGGTCGTTCTTCCCCTTGGTTATCCCGCTGACAGCGTTGACGAAAACCGGCATCAGCAAAGCAGAAAACCGGCAAACGATTTTGTTACCTTTTTATAATAAAAAGACCCCGGATACCGGGGCCTTTTACGCCAAACAGATAGAACCAATACTGCTTACTGGTTAGTCAAGAATTATTTTTTTTGAAAATGGTCTTCCTTTTAATGTAAATAAGACGGTATAAACACCACCTGATTCAACTGTAATCCGGCTGACATTTGCCTTGGATGAATAAATGATTCTTCCGGTGATATCGACAACTGCTATATTTTCAGGTATGTTTTCTTCTGCTGAAATATTGATGGTTTTTCCTGAAGCAAAAATCAATGGGAGTTTTACTGTTTCGTTATTGCTGGCGGAAGAAGTAATATCTGTAACTGATTGAACAGGAAGAATATGTAAGGTAAATCTACTGTCATCTGTGCCGTTTACTGAATAAAATGTATAATTCCCTTCCCGAAGATTAAAAACTTCTTTGGTGAAATGATCTTCTAAAATGAAATCAAAGTTTTCGTTCAGGTTGGTCAGGTCAAATTTGAAGGTATATTGTCCGTCAGCAGGGATATAGATGCCTAAAGGAACTGAAATTGACTGAGATGGCCGGTCAAAAGAACTGATAGCCAGATATTCATTTTTACCGGTGATGGTGTAGAGTTGGGGAACTGTTTTTTCAAATGAAAACATTTTCAGGGCGTCCCAGTCGGATTCAAAATTATCGGTGGTGTTGGGTTGAAATCTGATAATGGTTTCATCATTAAATTGATTACCGGATAATGTAATAGAAAGAAAATCATTATTCTGGATTTCCCTGAAATTGATAATATCGGATACGCGGGCATTGTTGTTTATGGTTAAATTGCCGCCCGAAGTGTTGTTGCAGATGACGAAAAATGCAGATGTCGGTGGAATAAGGTTGGTTCCACCGTTTTGTCCGATTCCGTTTACATAAGAAGTGATATTTTTCGATACAGGATCCCAGATATAGATGGCGTTATTGACATTGACCTTATTCCATCCATTTGATGTGTTCCAGTTTATTGTGGTAGGATAAGGATTCCCGACCAGATTATATCCTAACCCTCCATTTAAGGTTCTGGTTAAGTTAATGCTATAATCCCCATTATTGAATTGCCCGTCAAACCGAAGCGTTTTACCTGAGTTTTTCAGATAAACGTCATATCCTTTCATTACCTGAAAGGATTCATTGGCACCATGCCGGGTCCAGCTCCCCTGAGTCTCATTGTAAGAATACACAGCCATCCCTATAAAAGAATTTGTATTACCGTTTGACACAGGTGATGAGAAATAATGCCATCCGTCTGCTTCAATATAACGTTTGAATGAAACGGACCGCTGCCCGTTTATGATTCCTTTAACAAGCAGATTGCCTGTATTCGACTGTGTGGTTTCAATATTTATGCTACCGGAGCAACTGTATGTCCCTTCCACAACCACAGCCCCATATATTTCAAGGGTACTGTTTGAATTGACAGTCAGATCCTGACAGTTCAGAATGCCATAAACGATTACTTTTCCATAATTATTAATGGATACATTTTTATTCCCGTTATCAGCCAGAATATCGTTATAATCAATGATCAGTACCCCATAAATGGTCAGGTTCTGTGGAAAAGTGATGTCATTGGATATGAAAATCGTATCGCCTGCCGGCAAAATGTAAGGAGGAATATTGTTGTTTCGCCAGTTTTTTTGAGAAGACCAGTTCCCGTTGTCAATGGTATAATAGTTTGTTGAAGTTACATGAAAGCTGATCGTCAGAAAGTAACCCAGGATTATCAGTATGACAAATCTTCTATTCATGATTTTTGTTTGGCGTAAATAATATATCAAGCTATTTGCCGTACAAATAAATTGCAGATTTACAGGTAGTTACAGAAAATCATCTCATTATTGATTTTCTCAAAATGGGATTATTTTTCATATTTAATGAGAAATGTATAAATTGGAAATTTTACAAAATTAGAATTATTCTAAAAAATAGGTTGAAATTTTTAATGCTATGGTAATCAATCAGTATTAAAATCAATATCTGATAAAGAAAGGAATGTCAGGCGATTAAAGATATTGAATGATAATCTGAGATGTTTTACACTCAGGGCTAGAGTTTTGACATTTTATTAGCTATTGTCCGGAAATTTCTGGAGTTATTACTGAGAGATGAAGGATTTGATTTGGTTGAGATTGATTCAGGAATTAGCATTTCTTCATTCGAATAAGTTTTGATGGAACTGTTTTCTGTCTTGTTTAATTCTATATTTAATTCATTTTCAGTATCTTTCAGAAAAATCAGGGTGGTAATCATCTGATTAAACCAATCGTCATGGAGGAGAGGTATAAAAACTTCATTTTGTAAACTGGAGTCTTTAATGATTCTTAAATCTTTGATAATCCGTGCTTCCTGATAGTTGATGTGGCTGGAATGAGGAAATGCTGAGTGTTGAACAGCAAATAATGCCAAGGTCAGGAATAAAAAGTTTAATGTGATTTTTCGCATCAGTTTGATTTTGATAATCATTCTTCAAAAATCCTTCATAATCTATAAGTTAAACAAATTCAATTGGTTGTGTTTAAGCATGAATGAAAGTTTTTTCCAAAATTTAGAATTTTTCCAGCATTAAAAAAATCAAGGAAAGACGAATGCAGCTTTTCCCGATAATGATTAAAATTGAAGGAAATTTAAAATGCTGTTAAAAATGAAAATACTTGTACTGGGTGCCGGACTGGTCGGAAGGCCGATGGCACTTGATCTGGCTAATGATGCTGATTATAAGGTGGATGTAGCTGATGCCAATGATGAACGGCTGAAAAAACTTAAGGGAAATCCGGCCATAAATACCCTGCGATTGGATGCCGGTGATGAAAAAAAACTGAAAAGGACAGTCCAAAGCTACGATTTGATTGTCAATGCATTACCCGGATTTTTAGGATATCGGGTTACCAAATGGGTTATTGAATCAGGGATTAATCTGGTGGATATTTCCTTTTTTCCTGAAGATCCGGAACCGTTGGAAAAGTTAGCCATCGAAAAAAATATAACTGCAATGATTGATTGTGGTGTTGCACCAGGCATGAGCTATATTTTGGCTGGATTTGCCCATTATCAACTTATTGAAACACAGAAAATCAGAATTTATGTGGGTGGTTTGCCTGTTATCCGCAACTATCCGTTTGAATACAAGGCGGTGTTTAGTCCTGTTGATGTGATTGAGGAATATACAAGGCCTGCACGCTATGTTAAAGGCGGCCAAATAATTGTCATGCCTGCACTTTCAGAAGCTGAACTTATTGATTTCCCCAATCTCGGCACACTTGAAGCCTTCAATACAGATGGACTTCGTTCCATGCTGAAAAATATTCCTTGTCCGGATATGGTTGAGAAAACTTTACGTTATCCCGGGCATATTTCAAAAATTCAGTTTCTGAAGGATTGTGGTTTCTTCAGTGAAGAGTTGATTGATTATCAGGGTATTAAAATAAGACCTCTCGATTTTACCTCACAGATTCTTTTCCCTTTATGGAAACTGAATGAACATGAAAAAGACCTGACAATCATGACGGTTATTGTGGAAGGCATTTCAGGACATAATGGAGAAAAAATCAGGAAGATTTTCCGATGGGACCTGCTCGATACTTATGATGAAAAAACCGGTATTCACTCAATGGCCAGAACGACCGGATATACAGCTACTGCTGCAGTCAGGATGCTGACCTCAGGTATTTTCAGGCAAAAAGGGCTGATTTATCCGGAATTTATCGGGAAATATCCTGAATGTGTGGCATTTATGCTTGAATATTTGAAGAAAAGAGGTGTGAATTACATTTCCTCTACGGAAGAAACACTTTTGCCTGAAAATTAAAGGGGATAAGTTTTTTTTCAGTAAACTGAAATACAGGTCTATTCATCCCGCTCAAACTTGTATCTGACGTAATTTCCACCACCGGTTTCCTGGTCAAGCCACATTTCGTTGCTGGTCAGTTTAATAATGTCATAATAAATAGTTACATCATCCTGCTCAAAATAGATGCTTACTTTAGCTTTTGCATCTTCAAAATCCCATTTTGCAGGGTTATTATTCGGATTGCCATTAAACTCCATCACAAAAGAGCCATTATTCTCAAAAATCCAGACAACATTTCCCGCTACAGCGATTCCGTTCATTTCAATCACTTTCCAGCGGGCAGTCAGACGTGCCTTTTTGGTTGCAAGGGAAAAAGCCGGGCCTTCTTCATATTTACCACATGAACTCAGTAAAACGGTTATTAGTACGACCAGTGAGAATAAGGTTGATTTTTTTAACATACTTTTACAATTTAAGGTTTTGATTCTGTTGCAATGTTAATGTGAAGAGGGCAGATACACAAAAGAATTTTCATCTTTTCAAACGGACTTTAACAAAAGATATCAGTCTGTCTGTTCAGTGATAATGTAATAATTTTGCAGCCTTTTGCTAAATCATGTATTCTGTATCAAATATTTCGGTTTATTATCCGGGGAAAGAGCTGCTGAAGTCGGTTTCATTTATCATTAATCCCCGTGACAGAATTGGGCTTGTTGGAAAAAATGGGTCAGGGAAAACGACTTTACTGAATATAATAGCCGGAATAAAACAGGCTGATCAGGGAACAGTGGTGATTCCTGAGGGAAAAACCATTGGCTATCTGAGGCAGGAGCTTGGCAGATATGAGCAAAAATCGGTTATTGAGGAAGCTCTTGAAGCATTTCAGGAAGTCAATCAGATTGAAAAGGAATTAAATGAGCTGACGATCAGGCTTGAAAAAATGACGGATCATCATGATCAGCAGTACCTGAAACTTCTGAATATTTTGGCAGAAAAACATGATCGTCTGAATTTTCTGGATAAAGCCCGTCAGGAAAGTCATGTGGAAAAAATTCTGAAAGGTCTTGGCTTCAGCCCCGCTGATTTTAACAGAAAAATAACCGAATTCAGCGGAGGATGGCAGATGCGGGTCGAGATGGCAAAAATTCTCCTGCTCAGGCCTGATTTATTATTGCTTGATGAGCCTACCAATCATCTCGATATTGATTCTATTCTCTGGCTGGAGGATTTTCTTAAAAATTATCAGGGAGCCATGATCATTATTTCTCATGATAAAACTTTTCTGAATAATGTTTGTGAACGAACTATAGAAGTAGTTAACGGCAGTATTCACGATTATAAGTTGAGGTATGATGATTTTCTGGCTTTTCGTGAACAACGGCTTGAAACTCAGCGAAATGCTCAAAAAAATCAGCAACGTTACATTGAGCAGCAGGAAAGATTTATCGAAAGGTTCAGGGCTAAAAATACTAAAGCAAAACAGGTCAGGTCGAAATTAAAGAGACTTGAGAAAATTGAAAGAATTGAACTGGATGAAACAGATAATGCCCAGATAAAATTCAGATTCCCCAAAGCACCTCATTCAGGTCAGCTTATTTTTGACTGCAGTCAGCTGGTGAAAAAATATGGAGAGAAAACAGTTTTAAACGGTATCGACTTTCGGATCGACAGGGGAGACCGTATTGCTTTTGTTGGAAAAAACGGAGAAGGTAAAACAACACTTGTCAAAATATTGATGAAACTTGAAAAATATGAAGGGGAGATTAAGTTCGGCCATCAGATTAAAACGGGTTATTATGCTCAGATTCAGGAACATACCTTAGATGAATCGCTGACAGTTTATGAAACTATTGAAAGAGAAGCAAGCGGTGAGTTTTCTGGAATACAGAAAATTCGTACCCTGCTGGGTGTGTTTCTGTTTGGCGATGAAGACATGGATAAAAAGGTGAAGGTGCTTTCAGGTGGCGAGAAATCGAGGCTTGCCCTTGCCAGACTTTTACTGAAGACCTCCAATGTGCTGATTTTAGATGAACCTACCAACCATTTGGATATCAGTTCAAAAGAGGTTTTAAAAAGTGCATTGAAGGAGTTTGACGGGACTTTGATCCTGGTTTCTCACGACAGGGATTTCATGGAAGGGCTGACCAACAAAACTTTTGAGTTTTCAGGAGGAAGGATTATAGAACATCCCGGGCCGATCAACAAATTTCTTGAACATCATCATGTTGAAACTTTCAGGGCATTTGAAATAAACTTAAAAGCATCCTTGAAAAAATCTCCTGCGCCTTCTGATGACAACCGGAATAAAAACAGCCCTACCAGTTTTCAGAAGCGTAAAGAAAGCGAAAAGGAACTTAAAAAGCTGAAAAATAAAATTTCATCAACAGAAAGGCAAATTGAGCAACTTGAGAACCAACTGAAAGAGATCGAAGATAAAATGCATCATCCCGATTATTTTTCAAATCCTGGTCATGCATTAAAACTCAGTGAAGACTATTCCAATATCAAAGCATCAATCGATCAGAAAATGGAAGAGTGGGAAGAGATAGTTACCAGATTTAATGAATTGAACGACAATTTATTGTAGGCCAACCCGTTTTCTCAGAGTCAGAAAAGCTTTGTACAAATCATTTACATTTCCGGCTGCCTGCAGTTCAAAAGAAGAAATGTTTTTCTTTTCATTGGTAGTTGGGGTGGTAAAAGAATATTCAATACAGGAACCTGATTTACAGGCAATTTTGACATTTTTACCGGAAACAGAAAAAGTTACGTTTGCCAGGTCAAAATTGTAGGTAGCCGCTGAGTTTTTGTCAAAAAAGTTTTCGGTATAGGTACATTTGGTCTTCAATGAACTCAGGTTGTAAAAATTTGCATTGGTTTTAATGGCTTTGTTGTTAATCCACTCGATGGTCTTAACCTTGTCAAAGCTTTCATTGAAACCTTGTGCAAAAAGCAATAAGGGTATCATCAAGGCTGAAAAAACAATTATCTTTTTCATAATGCTGTTTTTTTTACAGCGTAAAGATAAAAATTTTTTTTAGCCCGGTTACTTAAAATTATTTTCCTTCGAGCCACCTGATAATCTCAGGATCATCGGGACTGGTTCGTGGTGGAACGACCTTCACAAGAACTCCCTTTTCATCAATCAGGAATTTCTGGAAATTCCAGCTGACTTTTTCAGAAAATTTACCATTTAAGTTTTTGTCGGTGAGCCATTTATAGACAGGATGCATGTTGTCGCCTGTTACTTTTATTTTGCTCATCATCGGGAAGGTGACCCCGTAGTTGACGGAGCAAAATTTTTGAATATCCTCATTTGAGCCTGGCTCCTGATTAAGAAAATCGTTTGAAGGGAAACCAATAATCACCAGCCCTTTGGACTGATATTTCTTGTAAAGCGATTCAAGTTTGTCATATTGTGGTGTAAATCCGCATTTTGAAGCCGTATTTACAATAATTACCTTTTTACCTTTAAGGCTTGAAAACTTAAATTCTTTACCTTCAATAGTGGTAGCTTTCAGCTCATAAAAATTGCTGATTTGTGCATTGGAAATCTGAGTGAAAAATGTTGCAAGCATCATCAATAAAAAATATTTTTTCATGGAACAATTAATTTAAATTTGTTAGTGTATAAAATCACAGTAATAAAACAATAAACATACAAAACATTAATTTGTTCATCATTAATTTACATTTTTGCGGGCAAGGCTATTCAATACGAAATTCTTTAAACCAATTATATGAAACAAGTACAATTAATTATTGCATCATTACTGTTGTCAGTAGTCATGCTTAGCTTCAAAAGCTATTCTCAGCCAACTTTTTCAACTGCTATTGAATACAATGATTATATCATTGATTTACAAAATAAAATAGTAGCTGGAATTCAGGATTTTGTTACAGAGGTATCTGAAGGTGATAAAACAAGTGCAATGAACAGCCTGAATGACATGATAGCAATCATCGACAATTGTCTGAAAGAGCTTAATACAATGGGACCATGGGAAAGTAATACTGCTTTCCGGGATGCTGCAGTCGAGTTATTCAAATTCTACAAGTCAGTTGGACAGAATGAGTATGTAGAGTTTGTTGATATTAAATTTAAGCCTGAACTTACCGATGATGATTATGCCAAACTACAGGCAATTGTTGACCGTATCAGTGAAAAGGAAAAGATTTATGATGAAAAGTTCGCTACTGCCCAGCAAAACTTTGCCGATGAATTTGGTTTTACCATTGAGGGAAGCAAACAATCAGGTGGCTCAAAATACACGGAACCCTCAGTTCAGAAAAACATGCCTGAAAAGAGCCTTTCCGTAGTGAAAATGTTTTTAGACTACATGATTGCCGGGAATCAGGAGATGATGAAAGATTTAATATCACCGGATTTTAAAAAGGCTAATAAACTGGATAAAGCAACATACAGGGTAAACAATTACGGGCTGACAGGCTTTGTCATATTTGCCTACAATGATGCCAAAAAACAATTTACCTGTCATATTTGGGGCAGTGAAAAAAGTTGGGTTCACGAACTGGTGTTCACAGTAGCCGAAGTGAAAGGCAAATGGTATATCGTACCTTCCTCTTTTGACGGGGAATGGGTTGATCCATGGACCAGCGTCAATGCTTATGTAAACGAATAATCAGTTTTCGATGAGTTAAAAAAAAGGCTGTCATCTGACAGCCTTTTTTACTATGAAAAGAATTATGAATCAGTTAAGCAGCTTTTTCATTAAAAACCGCAATTTGTTGTATGCAAATTCATTTTTCCTGACATAATTCACTGCCCCAAGTTTGATCGAAGTTATGGCTACTTCCATATCTTCCTGACTGGAACACATAATCACCTTTATATCAGGATTATATTCTTTTATCCTTTTTAGTGTTTCTATTCCATCTATGCCTTTCATTTCATAATCCAGAATAATGACGTCCGGATTTTTGTCAAGATGCTTCAGACATTCGCTTCCACTACTGAATATCATTACGTTATTGTAATTCTCCTTTTTAAAATTATAGCTGAAAATTTTGTGATAAATTGGATCGTCATCAACGATAAAGATTAATGGCCGTGCTGTAAAACTGTTCAAAACCGGAAATTTAGACATTTAATTTTACTAACAATATGCCAATCAAGGTTTATATTTTAAACAATTTTAAACTCCTTATTTATTCCTTTCTAACAGGGATTTTTTAAGTTAACTGAAAGGTGCTATCCCTGAATTTAAAAATTTTTATTGAAAAATTTTCCAAGATTTAGAAAGACAGTTGTAAATTGAGACGAAATTTTTAGCCTTTAATTCTTCATAAAACAAGCAATTCATGGAGTCATTCAAAATATTTATTGTGGAAGATGACAGACTGTACGGAGAACTACTTGCCTTTAACTTATCATTAAACCCTGATTATGAGGTGGAATTGTTCACAACCGGACAAGAATGTGTTTCCAACCTGTATAAAAATCCCTCTGCCATATCATTGGATTATTCCCTACCCGATATGACCGGTTTTGAAGTACTTGAGAAAATTAAAAAATACAATCCTGAGATACCTGTTGTGATAGTTTCCGGGCAGGAAGACGTATCGACAGCAGTTGGTCTGCTCAAAAAGGGAGCATACGATTACATAGTGAAGGATGAAGATACCAAAGACAGGTTATGGAACTGTATGAAAAACATCAGGGAAAACCTTAGCCTTAAAAAAGAAATTCTGGAGTTAAAGGAAGAAATCGGGAAAAAATACGAATTCACTTCGGTCATTAAAGGAAACAGCCCGTCCATACAGAAGGCATTCAGACTCATGGAAAAAGCTACCAAAACAAATATCACGGTTTCAATTTCCGGAGAAACCGGTACTGGTAAAGAGTTGGTTGCCAAGGCTATACATTATAATTCCGACAGAGCCAAAAAACCTTTTGTGGCAGTTAATATGACAGCTATTCCACGTGAACTGATAGAAAGTGAATTGTTTGGACACGAAAAAGGTGCATTTACCGGAGCAGCCATACGAAGAATAGGGAAATTTGAAGAGGCGCATAAAGGAACTATTTTTCTGGATGAGATTGCTGAAATGGATTTAAGCCTGCAATCAAAGATCCTCCGGGTACTTCAGGAAAAGGAAGTAACCAGAGTTGGTGGAAATCAGGTCATTAAGCTCGATGTCAGAGTCATTGTCGCTACGCATAAAAATCTGGCTGAAGAGGTTAAAAAAGGAAATTTCAGGGAAGATTTATATTACAGGCTGCTGGGGCTCCCCATTGAATTACCACCCCTTAGAGAAAGAGGAAATGATATTCTCATTTTAGCTAAGTATTTTGTTGATGAATTCTGCAAGGAAAATAAATTACCGAAGCTGACTTTTACTCAGGCTGCTCAGGAAAAACTCATGAAATATCCTTTTCCCGGAAATGTCAGGGAATTAAAAGCAGTTGTTGAACTTGCCAGTGTGATGACCAATAATAACTATATTGATGCTGAAGATATTACCTTTAATTCAGCATCGCAAACGACAGATTTTCTGCTTGAGGAAAATACCCTTCGTACCTACATCCAGCAGATTGTTTCTCATTACCTTAAAAAATATGACAATAATATCGTATTAGTTGCACAGAAACTTGATATTGGAAAGTCAACTATTTACAGAATGTTAAAAAATGGTGAAATTGAATTAAACTGACAATGAATAATAAAATTTATGATCTGGCAAATCTGAAATCCATGATCGGAGATGATGAAACTGCCATAAAGGAATTTGTTTCGCTGTTTATCGAAACTTCAGCTGAAACACTTGAGGAACTTAATCAGGCCTTTCAGTCAAAAGACTTTTCACAAGTCGGAAGTCTGGCGCATAAGTTAAAATCCTCCATTGACCTGATGGGCATAGAATCTCTGAAGGAAGAAATCAGAAAGATTGAGCGTATCGGTAAAGAAATGACTGATCTTGAGCTATTACCCACTTTAATAGAAAAGTTGAACGATGGGATTGAAATAGCCAGAAACGAGATGAAAAAAGACATTTTAGATTGATTGTATGTTATTTCTGCAATGCAGTTTTTGTGGTGAAAAAAGACTTTATAACAGATCAGACTACCGGTGCAGTTGTGGAAATTTTTATGACATTAAAGTCAGTAATGATTTCAGGATCAATGAAAATCTATCGGGTTTCTGGCGTTTTCTTAGCGTTTTGCCTTTAGAAGAAGAATCAGATATTATAGGATTTGGAGAGCAATATACCCCGCTCGAATTATCGAAAATCAACAACCAAAATGTCTGGATAAAACATGATTATCTGTTCCCTTCCGGTTCGTACAAAGACAGAGGAGCGGCTGTGCTCATCAGCAGGTTAAAACAAGAGGGGATTCATGAAATTGTTGAAGATTCTTCCGGTAATGCCGGAGCTTCTATTGCCTGTTAT
Organism: Sphingobacteriales bacterium; assembly: GCA_012517435.1. Lineage (NCBI taxonomy): Bacteria > Pseudomonadati > Bacteroidota > Sphingobacteriia > Sphingobacteriales > Sphingobacteriales bacterium. Next base: position 11,560 of record JAAYUY010000038.1, read on the forward strand.
GCTGCCAGGGCAGGAATCAAATGCAGGATAGTTGTACCGGAAGAAACATCAGGGAACAAAATCCGTCAGATATCAGCCTATGGTGCCAATGTGATTAAAGTCTCCGGAGGAAGGGAAAGAGCTGCAGCTGAAGCCATAAGATTATCTTCACAAATTTATTATGCCAGCCACGTATCTAATCCCTTGTTTTATCAGGGTATTAAAACGCTGGCATACGAACTGGTTGACCAGTTTAAAGGTAAATTTCCCGATAAAATTATCATTCCTGTCGGAAATGGTACATTGACCATCGGTCTTTTCCTCGGTTTTTCAGAAATGATAAAATACCAGCTAATTCAAAAGATGCCGGCAATTATTGGTGTTCAGGCTGAGAATTGTGCTCCCATGGCTGGGGAGGTGGCAGGGGTGTTAAAACCTGACATAATGAAAACAATTGCTGAAGGAATTGCCATTTCAAATCCTCGAAGAAAAAATCAGATTATCAACGCTATTCTTGGCTCCGGAGGTTGTTTTCTGACGGTTTCGGAAGACGAGATAATAAATGCCCTTCACAATGCCATGCTTCAGGGTTATTTCATCGAACCGACTTCTGCTGTGGTTTGGGCAGCTTTTTCCAGATATATTCACCTTTTTGACAATAACGAAATTAATATTCTTATCCTGACCGGACATGGTTTAAAAACATCAGTTAAACAATAACATCCCGATTTATGAAGCGATTAATCACATTAATTTTCACTGTACAGGCATTTTTTTCCAATGCACAGCTTAAAGAAAAACTTGAGCAATATTTTAAATTTCAGGGGTTTGTCAATCTTCAGGCTTTTTACGATACCCGGCAGAATCTTGAGGCACGGGAAGGAATGTTTACTTTTTATCCCTTAAATGCAAAATACGATAACAACGGAGTCGATTTAAATGCAAAAGATAACCTGAATTTTCTGGCCATGACCACCCGTTTGGGGGTGAACATTCAGGGGGGAAATGCATTAGGAGCAAAACTTTCCGGTTTAATTGAAACTGATTTTACCGGGGTGAGTAATAATGATAATAATGGTTTGCGTTTGCGTCATGCTTATCTGACACTTGACTGGGAAAAAAGAAAATTACTGATTGGGCATTACTGGCATCCGCTTTACGTTCCGGAAGCTCCGGTCAACAGTATCGCACTGAATTCAGGTGCTCCGTTTCACTCATTTTCACGTATAAATCAGCTTCGTTATACAGAACAGCTTGGTCATTTAAGCTTGATTGGTGTTGCAGGTACTCAGCTTGATTATACCAATGAAGGCCCTGTTGGCAGAACACCTGATTATATGCAGAATGCAGTAATCCCCAACCTTCACCTTCAGTTTCATTATAAGCTTGAAAATCATTTGTTGGGAGCAGGTGTTGATTATAAAATTCTGGTGCCTTCTCTGGTTACTGCCAAGGGATTTGCTACCCATTCTTCAATAGATTCCTGGGCTTTACTTCTTTTTTCCAGATCTGATTTTGGGAAATATCAGCTCAAACTTCAGGCAGTCTGGGGACAAAATCTGACCGATCATCTCATGCTGGGCGGCTATGCTGAAGCAAAAGTGGATACTATAAAAGAAAATATTGCATATACGACCATCGATCAGCTTTCAGCCTGGATGGTATTTGAAAAAATGAAGGGTGATTTCCGACCCGGCATTTTCTGTGGCTATCTGAAGAATCTTGGAGCAGCCGTCCCTGTTGAAGGCAAAAGTTATGGAAGAGGCATTGATATTGGCTATGTTTACCGCATCGGCCCACGTTTGGTTTATTGGGCAGGTAAGCTGATGTTGGCTCTCGAACTTGAATATACCGTTGCTGCCTACGGAACACCGGACACCCGCCTTTTGGTCCGTAATACAAAGGAATACGCTAACCTGCGGTCATTACTCGGTGCTTTTTATTTTTTCTGAAATATACATAAAAACAATCATGAAAAACACAATTAATTTTGAAACATGCAGCAAATGCGGTGAATGTGCCGATGTCTGTCCTTCCGACATTATCCTGAAAAGCGATGACGGAAATTATTTTTTTCCTGAAGAACTGGAATATTTATGTGTAAAGTGTTGCCAATGTATGGCGGTTTGTCCTACCAACAGTGTAAAGGTAAATGGTTTTGAATATGGAAAAGATGTGATTGATTTGCAACATGATATTCCTGATTATCAGCATTTTGTTAACTTATTGGCCACAAGACGATCTGTCAGAAATTTTAAAGACAAGGAAGTTCCTGATGAGTTGATACAGAAAATCATTGATAGTCTTGCTTTTATGCCATTTGGATTTGAAAGTGGTGTGATACAGATTACGGTAGTCAATAACCGGAAAAAACTCAGGGAATCATTACCGTTATTCTCAGCATTTTATGATAAAATGGTTGACTGGATGGCTAATCCAATATCTCACTTTTTCATGAAAAGAGCGATGCATCCCGCAATGTATGCAACTGTAAAAGACCATTTATTGCCCATCATTAAGTCAGGGCATTATAAGCTTGAATCGGGTGATGACAATATTTTAAGGAATGCACCCTGCATGCTGATTTTTCATTCACGACTGAATGCCCCTGAGCATCTTGAAGATTGCTGGATTGCCACGACCATTGCCATGTTTTCAGCCATAACCCTTGGACTTGGAAGCACCATTATCGGCTTAGTCCCTCCTGCACTGAACAAAGGTAAAGGTATTAAAGAAGTATTTGCCATTCCTGAAGAAAATGAAGTAATATCAGCTTTGATTCTCGGTTATCCAAAGTATAAAATGAAGAAAACCGTGAATAGACCCAAAAATAATATCAACTGGTTAAAATAGGGTGTAATTTGAACGTAATCAGTTAGATAAGGTTTGTTAATAAAATAACAAAAGAATTTGCACAATCCATCATTTCCCCCTTACATTTGCCTCAGATTTTAATTAAAGCTTAAAAATAATGAGTGTAAAATACATTGAGCATATCGGTATTGCTGTAAAAGACCTTCAGACAGCCATACCTTTTTTTGAAAAACTTTTGGGAACTAAATGCTATGCTGTTGAAGAGGTTAAAGAGCAAAAAGTGAAAACTGCTTTTTTTCAGATAGGTCAAACCAAAATTGAATTGCTTGAATCGACTGATCCCGAAGGGCCAATAGGAAAATTTATTGAAAAGAAAGGGGAAGGGATTCATCATCTGGCATTTGCAGTCGAGGATATTGAGAAATGTCTGACAAAGGTAGAGCTTGACGGAATCAGCCTGATTGATAAGACACCGAGAAAGGGCGCTGAAGGGCTCGATATAGCGTTTTTACATCCCAAATCGACATTTGGTGTTTTAACTGAATTTTGTGAAAAAAAGTAAAGTGTAGAACGATGAGTATGCAGGATAAAATAAAAGAATTACTGGAGCTGAGAGAAAAAGCCCGCATGGGGGGAGGGGAAAAGAAAATTGCCAGCCAGCATCAGAAAGGAAAATTTACTGCCCGTGAGCGTCTCGATATGTTGCTTGACGAAGGGAGTTTTGAGGAATTCGATATGTTTGTTTCGCACCGTTGTATCGATTTTGGACTTGGGGAAGAACATTACCTTTCAGATGGGGTGGTTACCGGCTACGGAACCATTGATGGCAGGCTCGTCTATGTGTTTTCACAGGATTTTACGGTTTTTGGCGGTTCGCTTTCCGAAATGTTTGCCGCAAAAATCTGCAAGATCATGGATAAAGCCATCAAAGTGGGAGCTCCGGTCATTGGTATAAACGACAGCGGGGGAGCACGCATTCAGGAAGGCGTAAAAAGTCTTGGGGGTTATGCTGAAATTTTCCAGCGAAATATTCTTGCTTCTGGCCTGATTCCACAGATTTCGGCTATTTTTGGCCCTTGTGCCGGTGGGGCTGTATATTCACCCGCTCTGACCGATTTTAATATTATGACCAAAAAAACGAGCTACATGTTCGTTACCGGTCCTAAGGTAGTTAAATCAGTTACAGGTGAAGAAGTAACATCGGAAGAGCTTGGCGGAGCAATGGTACATTCAACCCGAAGCGGAGTTGCTCATTTTGTTTCAGATACGGAGGAAGAAGGCATCATGCTGATTCGAAAACTGCTGAGTTTTCTCCCACAGAACAATCTGGAGGATCCCCCCCTGGCTTTCTGTGATGATCCTATTGACAGGCTTGAAGATTCATTGAATGAGATTATTCCGGAAAGCACGCAGAAACCTTATGATGTCAAACAGGTCATAGAAGCCATAGTCGATTATCATGAGTATCTGGAAGTTCAGCGTGATTATGCTCCGAATATTGTAACAGCTTTTGCCCGTTTCAACGGAATGTCAGTCGGCATTGTGGCCAATCAGCCAAATTATCTTGCCGGAGTTCTCGACATTAATGCTTCGAGGAAGGCCGCACGTTTTGTCCGTTTTTGCGATGCTTTCAATATTCCGATAGTAACTTTGGTTGATGTACCCGGATTTTTACCCGGAACTGCCCAGGAATATGGCGGAATTATCCTGCATGGAGCAAAACTTTTGTATGCCTACGGAGAAGCAACAGTTCCCAAGGTAACTGTTATTTTGAGAAAGGCTTATGGTGGTGCTTACGATGTGATGAGTTCAAAACATCTCAGGGGTGACATTAATTATGCCTGGCCGGGTGCTGAAATTGCCGTCATGGGGCCGAAAGGAGCCATCGAGGTATTGCTCAGCCGTGAACTTTCCAGCATTGAAGATGAAAAGGCTAAAATAGCTTTCCTCATGCAAAAGGAAGAAGAATATAAACAGAAATTTGCCAACCCTTATGTGGCTGCCAAACATGGTTATCTGGATGATGTTATTGAGCCACGAAATACACGTTTCAGAATCATCAGGGCCTTGCAGTCTTTAGCCACCAAAAAGGATGTTAATCCGCCTAAAAAACATTCAAATTTACCTCTTTAATTGAATAAAAATGGAAGTTTTTTATAGTTTGGTTTTATTGATAAGCCTTCAGGAAGGGGGAGGGGTGGTTCGTGAATCTGCACGACAGTTTCAGGAATTGGATCCCTATGGAGGAGCAATGGCTCTTATAGCCATGTCGGTGGTTTTTTTATCATTGTTGATTCTCTATCTTGCCTTTTATAACATTTCAGTTTACCTGAATCGTTATTTGCAGCGCAAAGCACTCAGAAAAAAAGGAATTACGGGAATCACAACCTCTCTGAAAGAAGAACATTCCGGTGAAATCAATGCAGCCATTGCCATGGCTATTTATTTATATAGCGAACAGATTCACGATCTGGAAAGCCTGAAACTGACCATCAACAGGGTTTCAAGGACTTATTCTCCATGGAGCTCAAAAATTTACGGTCTCAGGCAAATACCACAAAAGATGCATCAGCCACATCAGATTAAATTAGTTAATGTTAAAAATGTTAAGAAATGAAAAACTTTAAGTTCATTATTAATGGCAATGAATATAGTGTTTCAATTGAAAATATTGAAGATAACGTAGCAGATGTTGAAGTAAACGGGACGCATTATAAGGTTGAATTGCAGAAGGAAATTAAAATGACCAAAACACCTAAACTGGTACGACCGGTGGCAGTTCCTACCACGGATGTGGCAAAAACGACACCAACGGGAAGTACGACACCGGTTCAGGTATCGGAAAATGACTACAATGTAATGTCGCCATTGCCGGGAGTTATTCTTGAAATTAAAGTTAAACCCGGGGATGTTGTCAGTGTAGGGCAGCGTCTGATGCTCATCGAAGCCATGAAAATGGAAAACCATATTGATGCCGATCGTGCCGGTAAGGTTAAGTCAATAAATGTTAATGTGGGCGACAACGTGATGCAGGGAGATGTTCTTTTGGTAATTGGAGAGTAATTATGAAAACAGGTTTTGGAAATTTCATATTAGATCATATCGGGCAGTTTTTCGGATATACTGCCTTTGCCAATATTACATGGGGAAATGTAATTATGATAGTGGTCGGTTTAATTTTTATTTATCTGGCCATTACCAAAGAATATGAACCTTTGTTACTGATCCCGATAGGATTCGGAATGATCATAGGCAATATTCCTTTCTGGGGATCGGAGCATACAGCACTCACGGATCCTCTTAATTTGAAAATAGGTATTTATCAGAAAGGAAGTGTTTTAAATTACCTGTATTTTGGTGTCATTCAGGGGGTTTATCCACCGCTGATCTTTTTAGGAATAGGGGCAATGACCGATTTTTCGGCATTATTATCAAACCCAAGACTGATTTTAATCGGTGCTGCCGCACAATTGGGAATTTTTGGGGCTTATACCCTTGCACTATTATTAGGATTTACACCTGAACAGGCAGGAGCTATCGGAATTATTGGTGGTGCTGATGGCCCGACAGCCATCTTTCTTTCATCAAAACTGGCTCCCGAACTTATGGGTGCTATTGCTGTGTCTGCATATTCATATATGGCACTTGTGCCTGTAATTCAGCCACCGGTCATGCGACTGCTGACTACTCCTAAGGAAAGACTTATCCGTATGAAACCTCCACGCAGTGTTTCCCGCCTTGAAAAGATATTATTTCCAATAATTGGCTTAATCCTGACTACCTTTATTGTTCCGGCAGGTCTGCCGCTTTTGGGTATGTTGTTTTTTGGTAATTTACTGAAAGAAAGTGGGGTAACCCGGAGGCTTGCCGATACAGCCAAAGGACCTTTGATTGATATTGTTACTATTATGATTGGCCTTACTGTGGGTGCATCCACTCAGGCTTCTACTTTTCTGACAACAAAATCTATCGGAATTTTTGTATTGGGAGCTTCTTCCTTTATCATTGCCACTGCTGGCGGGGTACTCTTTGTGAAATTTATCAATTTATTTCTTAAAGAAGGAGATAAAATAAATCCCCTGATCGGAAATGCCGGAGTGTCAGCTGTACCCGACAGTGCCAGAGTTTCTCAGATCATCGGACTTGAATATGATAAAACCAATCATTTGCTGATGCATGCCATGGCTCCCAATGTTGCCGGAGTGATTGGAAGCGCTGTTGCTGCCGGTATTTTACTGAGCTTTCTCTACTAAGTGTAGAGGGTGGCGATAATTGTTCTGGTACGTCCTCCATACCTGAATTCACAGAGGTAAATGCCTTGCCATGTCCCCAGTGCAAGCCGGTAACCTGTAATGGGAATGGTCAGCGATACACCTGTCAGCGTTGATTTTACGTGAGCCGGCATATCGTCTCTCCCTTCCATGGTATGGGTGTAAAAAGTTTCATTTTCACGTGCCAGCAGGTCAAACGACTTATCCATATCATGAAGGACGGAAGAGTCACTGTTTTCATTGATACTCAGGCCTGCCGAAGTGTGACAGATAAACAGGTTCAACAGTCCTTTTTCCGGTAATTCGCCCAAGGCTTGTAAAACCTCTTTTGTAATCAGGTGAAAACCTTTTCCTTTTGGCGGTATTTTAATTTCTTTCTGGATGATCATAGCGGGGCAAAGATAGAGCGTTTGCCGCTTCGTATTTATTATTCTTTGTTTGATTGTTTTCAATGTGAACTGAATCAGACAGGTATTAATTCTGTCAATTAAATCTTCAATCAGGTTGATATTTTCAGGAAAATCGAAAATTGTGAAAGAAGTGGATTATTTTTGCCATAACTAAGAATATAAAAACCGATGAAGGAATCTTTCAGGAAAAGTTTATTGGAATGGTACCAGAAGAATAAAAGAGATTTACCATGGCGTCAGACCAGAGATCCTTATGTGATATGGATAACGGAAATAATATTTCAGCAGACCAGAATTGAACAAGGCTTGCCTTATTATTACAGGTTTATCGAAAAATTTCCTGACATTCAAAGTCTTGCCAGGGCAACGGAAGATGAGGTAATGAAGGTATGGCAGGGACTCGGTTATTATTCACGGGCAAGGAACATGCAAGAGACAGCAAAGGTCGTTGCTGAGCAATTTCAGGGTGTTTTCCCGGAAGATTATTCTGCATTAAAAAAGCTCAAAGGCATTGGTGATTATACTGCATCGCTGATAGCCAGTGTTTGTTTCGGTCAGCCTTATGCTGTACTGGATGGAAATGTATTCAGGGTTGTTTCAAGAATAAAGTCTATTTCGGAACCCATCAATACTACGGGAGGGAAGAAGGTCTTTCAGCAGGAATGCAATAGTTTGCTTGATAAACAGAATCCGGGAGATTTCAATCAGGCTATGATGGAACTTGGCGCTCTGATATGTAAACCTCAGCAGCCGGAATGCCCGGTTTGTCCGGTAGCTGACTTTTGCATGGCTTTTAAACAAAATACACAAGTTACTTTTCCTGTTAAACTACCGCGGGAAAAACTAAAGGAAAGGTTTCTGAGTTTTATCTTTATCAGATCAGGAGAAAAAATTCTTATCGGGAAGCGAAACACAAATGACATCTGGAAATCTTTGTATCAGTTACCATTGATCGAAAAACAAAAACC
>JAAYUY010000039.1 GCA_012517435.1 Sphingobacteriales bacterium
AATATTGCCTTTGCCGATATCGACAATGACGGAGATGTGGATGCGGTTACCGGCATTTACTATCACCGTTGGGAATACTATCATCCCGACTCCAACGATCCGGGCGACCGATGTGAGGTGTTGCTTAACAGGGGAGATGGAAAGTTTTCACTTGTTGAAAACAGCGGATTAAACACGCTTGGTCCTCACACAGGGAAAGATCAGGGGCTTGTCAATATTACAGGGATTACATTTCTGGATTATGATAAGGATGGGAAGATTGATTTGTTTCTTGCCTCATGGTTTGACGATTACAAACTTAACCAGGAACAGGGCGGTTTAAACGGAATGACATCAAGTTATCTGTTAAAAGGCAATGGAGACGGCACTTTTACTGATCAAAGCTTTATTTCAAAAATCAGTCTGAATAAAATGCCTCTTTATGGTTCGAATGCAACCGACTGGAACAATGACGGCTGGATGGATATAGCCACAGCGCCTTATTGCCGGAGTGGAGGGAGCCTGTATGCCAATCAGAAAAACGGAAAATTCAATGATGTGGCTTTTGGCACAGGCTATAATACGCAGCACCTGAACGGAGATCAGGGACAGGCACTCTGTTGTTGGGAAACTCAACCTGCTGATTATGATAACGATGGAGACATTGACTTTTTTTACCTCCTGGTACATGGCGGATTCGGTGACGGAGAAGGCAGCAGTACTTTGGTCATCAACAAAGGTCCGGCTGAAGATTATCATCTTGAATGGGCATTGGAAAAGGTGAAACGTGAGCCGCCACGTCCAAGTCATCTGGGCGATTATTCCGGAAACTGGCTGGATCTGGATAACGACATGTTGCTGGATATGGTGATGGGAAGTGGTGGTTATTCCTCTAACAGAAGGTTGTTTGTCCTCAGACAGGACACTTCGGGCCTTCTGGACGACATTTCACTCGAACTGGGTATTACCAGTGCAACCACCATGATCCGTGAAATTGGCTCCCTGCAGCCATTTGATTATGACCTTGACGGAGATGATGATCTGCTGATTGCCCATGGAGATGGCACTTATCAGCCCAAAGGACAACTGGATGTTTATGAAAATAAAATTGGTAGCCAGAACAACTGGATTGGTATCAGGTTATTTGCCCCTGAAAACTGTAACCAGAGTGCAGTAGGTTCACGTATCATTGTTTGGGCAGGTGGAGTCAGACAAATGAGGGAAATTAAAGCCGGATACGGACATTTTGCCGGGCAGCAACCTTTTATTACCAATTTTGGCTTAGGCAACAATTCAAAAGTTGATTCAGTTGTCGTGGAATGGCAAACACAACCTGCGACCAGAACTGTAGTTACCTCTATTCCCATTAATCAGGTAAGCATTATTAATAAGGATGGTTACTGGGGATCATTGGGCACTAAGATTAACTTCAAAACGGAAGATGAGCTCAAAATCTGGCCGAATCCGGCTACCACCAGGTTGAATATTTACCTGCCGGGTGTTTCTGCTGAAATAAAATATAAAATTTCTGATATTCAGGGTAAAACGGTAGCTGAAGGAACATGTTTCAACTATATTGACATTTCAGCTATTGAAAAAGGGCTATACTTATTAATGATTGAAAATGAAGGAAAACATTACAATAAAAAATTTGTAATTTTCAGATAACTTTGCCGGAAATTTAAATCAATAAATTTATGGATTTAACAACCAGTTTTGCAGGATTTAAGCTGAAAAATCCAATCATAGCCGGAAGCAGTGGAATGACAGATAGTGTTGAAAAAATTATTTCACTTGAAAATGCCGGAGCATCAGCAGTCATTGTCAAAAGTCTCTTTGAGGAAGAGATCATTTATGAAATGGAAGAACAAAAGCACAGTATGAGCGGGAGGTTTTTCGTTTATCCTGAAAAATTCGACTATATGGAAGAAGAGCCTGAAGAAGACAGTGTCAGAAAATATCTGAGATTGCTTAAAGAAGCGAAAGAGTCAGTTTCTATTCCGGTATTAGCCTCAATAAATTGCGTTTCTTCGCAGAAATGGACATATTTTGCATCAGAAATTGAAAAGACAGGTGTCGATGCCCTTGAACTGAATGCTTTTATCCTGCCATCCGACTTCCACCGTACCGGAGCGGAGAATGAAAAACTTTATTTCGAAATCATTCAGGAAGTGAAAAAACATACCAATCTGCCACTTATTCTGAAAATCAGTTTTTATTTCAGCAATCTGGCACAGATGATTGTCAAACTCTCGGAAACAGGAATAAAAGGGATCACCTTGTTCAACCGTTTTTACAGTCCCGATTTTGACATTGATAATCTTAGCATTATACCTTCCTATGTACTCAGCACACCGGAGGATTTACCCATATCCCTGCGCTGGATAGGTATTATGTCGGGCAGAGTTAAATGCGATCTGGCTGCATCAACGGGTGTGCATGACGGCAAGGCCCTTATCAAGCAATTACTGGCTGGTGCCAATGCAGTTCAGCTTGCTTCCACCCTTTATCATCACGGGCCTGAATATATCTCTGTTATGCTTGGTGAACTTAAACAATGGATGGAATATCATGAGTTTAATTCTATTGATGATTTCAGGGGAAAGCTGAGTTTTTCGAAAGCACACGATCCGGCTGCCTATGAACGTGTTCAGTTTATGAAAAATTTCAGGAAGTTCAGAAGATAATTGATTCTGAGCGATTTGCTGAGATAATTATTCCTTTTACAAAGTTTTTACATAGCACCTTTTCCTTTTGTGCTGAATATGATCATAATTTTTCCAGTTTTGGATGGCTTTGATATTGGTTTCAAAAATTCCCGTGGTTTCAACGGCTTCGACACCCAACTTATTGATTTCCTTTTGAAGCTCTGTCATCAGTAAAGCGGCCACACCCTGTCCCTGCTGTTCATTTTTGATACCTGTCAGCATCAGGTCAACTACTTTAGGATGTTTCATTTGTCTCATAATATGAAGAAAACCAAAGGGATAGAGCCTTCCTTTTGCTTTTTGCATGGCTTCTGAAAGTGAGGGAAAACCAAGAATAAAACCAACCACTTCATTGTCTTTGTTTAAAATAATTTTTACCAGTTTGGGATTCAGCAGGTTAAAATATTTTTCAGTATAATACCGAATCATTTTATCATTCAGAGGAATGACATAAGGGAGCTCGCTGAATGCTTCATTCAGAACTTTAAACACCATTTCTCCGTAAGGTTTCAGCTCTTTTGAGCTTTTGAAATGAAGGATATGAAATCCATAACGTTGTTTGACCACCTCATTGATTTTCAGCACTTTTTCAGGAATTTCCGTGAGTGGGAACAGGCGGAATTCAATCCAGTCATTTTCCTTTTCATAGCCAAAATCTTCGAGGTACTGGTAGTAATAAGGCTGATGATACACAGAGCCAATCGAGGGCAGGTGTTCAAATCCTTCCACAAGGAGTCCCTGAAGATCAAGGTTGGAGAAGCCTAAGGGCCCGTGAATGGCTTTCATCCCTTTTTCACGTACCCAGTTTTCAGCAGTGGTGATCAAAGCCTCAAATACTTCTCTTTCGTCAAAGAATTCAAGGCGGGTAAACCTGCCTTTTTTTTCTCCTGTCTTTTCATTATAAGAAGGATTGATGATGGCACCGATTCGTCCCATACATTTCCCGTTTTTAAAAGCAAGCCAGAATTTTGCTTCCGTGAATTCAAATGCCGGATTAAAGGAGGGATCAATGGAATGGACTTCTGCCTTTTTTAAAGGTGGTACCCAAAACCTGTTGTTTTTGTAAATTTCAAACTGGACATTAACAAAACTTTTACGGTCGGATAATGTCTTAACTTCCTTTATTTCAACTGTCATGATTTTAATTCCTTTAAAAATGTGTTACAAAGTTATTTGCACTCCCAAATTCTGCAAATCTTTTTTATCTTTCAGGTCAGTGGGCATCCAGCCAGTTCATCCCTTTTCCGATATCCACGATTAAAGGTACTTTCAGCCTGACGACATTTTCCATCCCTTCCCTGACCAGCTCGGTTACTACTTCGTATTCATCCTGTATGACATCAAAAACCAGTTCATCATGTACCTGCATGATCATCAACGATTTAAGTTTTTCTTTTTTAAAAGTGTCATGAATTTTAATCATGGCTAATTTAATGATATCGGCAGCTGTTCCCTGCACAGGGGCATTGATGGCGTTTCTTTCGGCAAAAGCACGCTGCATGGCATTTACCGAATTGATGTCTCTCAGATATCTCCTTCTGCCAAACAATGTTTCGGCATACCCTGATTTTCTTGCTTTTTCGATGCTTTCCTGCATGTAATTTTTAATACCCGGAAAGCTCTTAAAATAGTTATCAATTATTTCTGAGGCCTCTTTTTTAGAAATGCCAAGTCTTTGGGCAAGCCCCCAGGAAGAAATACCATAGATTATTCCAAAATTAACCTCCTTGGCCTTTCTCCGCATATCGGAATTAACCTCTTCAGATTTTACTCCAAACACCTTTGCGGCTGTGGAAGTATGAATGTCTTTGCCTGTCCTGAAGGCTTCAATCATGGCTTCGTCATTGCTGACATGAGCCACCACACGGAGTTCAATCTGAGAATAGTCGGCAGACAAAATTAATCTCTCAGGCTGTCGCGGGATAAAAGCTTTTCTGATTAACCTGCCTCGTTCCGTGCGAACCGGAATATTCTGAAGATTGGGATTGCGCGAGCTTAACCTGCCGGTAGATGCTACCGCCTGTTCGTATGAAGTGTGTATCATACCTGAAACAGGATTGACAAGGCCGGGGAGAGCATCCGAATAAGTTGATTTAAGCTTCTGAATTTCACGATATTCAAGTATAACGCCAGCTATTTCATGTTTTTCGGCCAGACGTGTCAACACTTCTTCATTGGTGGAAAACTGCCCGCTTTTTTTTGTTTTCTTTGCATCAGGATCAAGTTTTAGTACATTAAACAATACATGCCCGAGCTGTTGGGGAGAATTCAGGTTAAAGCTCATTCCACAAAGCCTGAAAACCTTTTCTTCCAGAGCTTTCAGCTCATTCTGAAGCTCAGCGGACAATGCGGCAAGTATTTCACTGCTGATTTTAACCCCGTGATATTCCATCTCCGCCAGAACACTTACCAGCGGAATTTCAATATTGTGAAATAGATGGTGGTACTTTTCTTCAATCTCTTTTGAAAACAATTCATAAAGCTTAATATTCAGAAATGCAAATTGCCCGGGATTATCGGCAGGATGGCTACCTGAGACAAACTGATGGTGGAGATAATTCTCACAAAGACGGTTAAAATCGTGACTACTCTCCGAATCAATCAGATAGTGTGCAATGAGATTGTCAAACAAAAAACCATTGAATTCCAATCCGTTCGATTTCAGCAGCATGATGTCTTTCTTAAAATCATAGGCAATCAGCGTAATATCCTGAGCAGATAAAATTTCCTGCAGCATTTCTTTTGTTTCTTCTTGATAATCAAACAAATAAGCTTTTTCCTGATTGAAAGAAACAGCAAATGCCTTAATTTCTGATGTAAAGAGTTTGTCGTCAGTGTATTGGATCGCAAGGCTTAAAAACTTACTTTTCTTTAATAAAAAACGGATATGTTCGGTTTCCTTGTCTCCAGTATGAACATGAATGATCTGAATCATGGAGGGAGATTGATGATTCGGGTAGGTGGTAAATAGGTCCCCTTGTACTTCTATGCCTTCTTTTGATTTTATTTCCGGTTCTTTTCCCAGCATTCTTCTGGAAAGATTTTTAAATTCGAGCTCTCCGAAAATTTCCTCCAGTCTGCTTTTATCCCATTCTTTAACAGCAAAGGCTTTTTCATCCAATATTACAGGGGCATCGGTCATTAATTTGGCCAGTTGGTAAGAAATTCTTGCCTGTTCAGCATAGGTTTCCAGATTTTCCTTGATTTTACCTTTCAGCTCATGTGTGTGTGCCAGCAGGTTTTCAAGGCTGCCATACTGATTGATCAGGCTTTGAGCAGTTTTGGGGCCAATGCCCGGAACTCCGGGAATATTATCTACTGCATCCCCGGTAAGACTTTGAATATCAATTACCTGCTCAACTTTTTCAATGCCAAACTCTTTCAAAACCCTTTGTGTGTCCCATATTTCAACTTCTTTGGAACCACGTCCGGGTTTATAGATAAAAATATGATCATCAACAAGTTGTGAATAGTCTTTGTCGGGTGTTACCATATACACAAGGCTGTTAACCCTGTCTGCTTGTTTGACCAGAGTAGCGATGATGTCATCGGCTTCATAGCCCGGCATTTCGAGAACAGCAATGTTCATGGCCTGTAAAATTTGTTTGATAACCGGAATGGCAAAGGTGATGTCTTCAGGTTGTTTATCACGGTTAGCCTTGTATGCTGTAAAGTCCTCATGCCTGACGGTAGGTTCATAAGAGTCGAAAGCAGCTGCAATATGTGTGGGCTTTTCCTTTTCAATAATTTCAAGCAATGAATTGACAAAACCAAAAATAGCTGATGTATTTTGTCCTTTGGAATTGATTCTTGGATTATTGATAAAAGCAAAGTGTGCACGGTAAATTAAAGCAAGAGAATCGATCAGAAATATTTTCTTTTTTGCGTTTACGTCTGTCATTACCTGTTTGATTTAAAGTGTAAAGATAGGTCATCCGGTGTTAACTTTGCAGGCAGTTAAAAAACCTTCGTTAAATTGAAATTAATCTAATGTCTGAAACAGATATAAAAGCTATCAGAGAACAGTTCCCGGTTTTGCAACAAAAGATAAACGGCTTCCCGCTGGTATATTTCGACAATGCTGCGTCCACACAGAAGCCGATGAGTGTCATTAACCGCATTTCCGGATATTATCTTACCACCCATGCCAATGTTCACAGGGGGAACCATTACCTTAGTCAGAAGGCAACAGAAGAGTTTGAAGAGGCAAGGAAAACAGTTCAAAGTTTTATAAATGCTCAAAAAACGGAAGAAATTATATTTACGAGAGGGACAACAGAGTCAATTAATCTGATTGCTTACGTATTTGGGAAAAAATATTTCTTACCCGAAGATGAAATCATCATCACTGAAATGGAGCATCATTCCAACATTGTTCCCTGGCAAATCATGGCTGAAGAAAGAAAGGCCGGGATTAAGGTTGCCGCGATAAATTCGTCCGGAGAGCTGGATGTCAGCCATTTGAAGAGTCTTGTTAATGAAAGAACAAAATTGATAGCTATTACCCACATTTCGAATACATTAGGCAGCATCAATCCGGTAAAAGAAATTATTTCTTTTGCCCATCAACATCAAATACCGGTACTCCTTGACGGTGCACAGGCTATTCCTCATCTGAAAGTAAATGTTCAGGAGCTTGATTGTGATTTTTATTGTTTTTCAGGGCATAAAGTGTATGGGCCTACCGGGATCGGAGTTTTGTACGGAAAGGCAAAATGGTTGGCAGAATTACCACCCTATCAGGGCGGGGGTGAAATGATAGAAACGGTAACCTTTGAAAAAACAACTTATAACAAGCCTCCTTTTAAGTTTGAAGCGGGAACTCCCGATATTGCAGGAGCGATTGGCCTTGCAGAAGCCCTCAGGTTTGTTGAGGCAATAGGATCAGAAAATATTGGCAGGCATGAGGAAGAGCTGTTGAAATATGCCACGGAAAAAATCAATGAAATGGGTGGCATCAGAATAATTGGTACTGCCAGAGAAAAAGCAGGAGTTATTTCTTTTGTTCACAAACATATTCATCCGGGTGATATTGGTGTATTACTTGATAAGATGGGCGTTGCTGTCAGGGTTGGGAGTCATTGCACGGAGCCACTGATGAGAAAATACGGCCTGCCCGGTACTGTCAGAGCCTCTTTTGCTATTTACAATACGGTTGAAGAGGTTGATGTCTTTATTTCTTCTCTGAAAAAGGCTATCAAAATGTTAAGCTGAAGATATTTTATCCGATTAATTAATTTCAGGCTGGTGAGCGGGACGGTGTTGCTGATGCGATAAGTTTCTGTAAGTAGGCAGCAGGCAGTCTGTAGTAGGCACTGACATCTAACTCACCCCCTGCCCCTCTCTTTCGAAAAGAGAGGGGAGCTAAGGGCGTATCCGGATTTTAAAATTGTCTTATAAAACAAAAAATCAACATCCGCTCCAGTCCCGTAGGGACGATCTTATGGTAACACCTACAAAATAAAAGAGCCAAGTCCTGTAGGGACGGCCT
>JAAYUY010000040.1 GCA_012517435.1 Sphingobacteriales bacterium
ATATTCAAAAGCTATGGCACCGCCATATGTATTTGCATGATTGTTACAGAATAAACTATTTGATATAATTGGACTGGCATAATTGGTCGCAATAGCCCCGCCAAAATTAGCTGCATTGTTGTTGAACATGCAATTCTGAATGACAACTTTGTTGAATTGCTGAATATAAATAGCCCCTCCCCATTGATCATAGTAATTCGCCATGGTATAATTAACCTTTCCATTAGAAAACTTACAGTAGGTAAATCTCGAAGTATCACCGGTTGTTCCAATAAAACGGATTCCTTTCCAACCATTTGTATTTGAGGAATAGGTGGTAAATGTTACAAAACTGGTCGCTGTTCCTGTAGCTAATATCTGGCCTATCACAGTGAGACTATATGCCCCTGTAAACTCGACTGATACACCTGCTCCTATGTTAAGCACAGTACCTGAAGCAACTGTAATATCACCGTTAATGTAATATGGAGAACCAGCAGAAGTCCAGTTTCCTGAAACATTTCCAGCCGACACGTTGGTGGCAGCTGAGGCATTTAAACTGATTAATGAAAACATAAGTGCTGACAGCACTAAAGTGTAAATTCTCTTCATAAGTTTCCGTATTAAATGTTATTCAATTCAGAATTGTATGACAAAAATAATTTTTTTTCAGCAACCTGAAAATATTTTATTAAAAATTATACCGAATTAATTTTTCTTTTGTTAAAAATATAAGTTACTGAATTTCAATTATACAAAAATAACACTTTCAACACCTCTGTTTTTGTTATAAAAAAATCTTTTCAATTTTGAAAACATTCTGTTAAAGATGGAAACTAATAAGCGCCAAGCGAACTTAAAAATTCTTTCACCTGAGAAGTCGAGGCCACCTGAAAGGGGGTTTTGCCATTTACATCCGGAGCATTCAGGGTAGCCTTCTGCGAAATCAGGTATTTGACAACCTCAAGATGACCATTGGCAGCTGCATAATGCAGAGCTGTCCATTTGTTTTTCTTATCAGTCAGATAAACACTTCTGCCATTTACTTCTACCAGATATTTTACAATTTCAGTATTACCGCCTTCGGCAGCATACAACAAAACCGTTTTTCCGTCTTCATCTTCCGCACCAA
Organism: Sphingobacteriales bacterium; assembly: GCA_012517435.1. Lineage (NCBI taxonomy): Bacteria > Pseudomonadati > Bacteroidota > Sphingobacteriia > Sphingobacteriales > Sphingobacteriales bacterium. The sequence goes on from JAAYUY010000040.1 coordinate 1,112, forward strand.
AATCAGCCCCATAATCAATGAGCTTTTTAACTACTTCAGGATTTCCGGTTTTGGCTGCAAGCATCAGCGCACTGACACCATGAAAATCCTGAGGATTTACTTTTTGCCCTTTTTGTATGAGGAATTCCACAACTTCGGGTGTCGTTCGGGGTGAAGATGCGACAAACATCAATAAAGTTTTACCATCATTAAAGGCTTCATTCAAAGCAGCACCTTTTTCCACCAGCAATCTGACAAGCGGCAAATTACCGGATGCTGCAGCTACCAGCAATGGACTTCTGTTGTTGCGGTCGCGTGCTTTTATCGATAAACCTTTGTTTATCAGCTCAGTAGCAAGTCGCGTATAGCCTTTTTCAATGGCAAGGTTCAGGGCAATATCTCCCGTTTTGCTTTTCCCTTCTGCCGAAGCACCTTTCGTCAGCAGGTACAACATAAAATCTTCATCCGTATTGTAAAGAGCATAAAAAAATATAGATTGCTCCCATCGGTCTTTTACATTCACTTCGGCTCCGGATTCAATAAGCTGACGGGCAAGTATCGTATTTCCTTTTTCCAAAACATACATCAATAGTGTCTTTTTGTCTTCATCCACAAGGTTGAGGTTGGGTTTTCTGCCCAGTAAATAGTTGAAAAAGTCCATATTTCCGAAACGGTAAACAAAAGTCAGTACCGGCATTTTTTCTTCCGTATAACTGTTGACATCTGCTCCTTTTTCGACAACCAGACGGGCTCTTTCAAAGTCTTTGTTTTCAATAAGATGACTTAACACCGTCATACCGTTGACATCTTTTGCATTGATATTAAAACCATTGCTAAGCAAAAAATCAAGCATTTCATCCCCTGCATCAATGGCCACGATGACGGGAGGATATCCGGAAGCATTCAGCAGATCTTTCCTGACATTTTTTTTGAGTAATATTTCTACCATTTCAGTACTTCCGCTTTCAATGGCATAAAACAGTACAGCCGTTCCTTCACCATCAACCGTGTGAACATTTGCTCCTGCATTGATCAGAAATTCAACAGCGTCTGCCTGGTCATCCAGCAGGGCATACATCAACGGAGTAAGGCTGTCGTTATCTCTTGCATCAACAGGGGTCCCTCCTTTTATCAGTTTTTCAAGCATTTCAACGTTTCCTTCCGAAGCGGCCTGATGAATGGAAGTTTGTGCTGAAATTCTGGCTGAAAGCATGATCAGGAAAAGGGAAAGCGTAAAATAAACATATTTGTTCAAAATGACATTGATTTTCTTTTTCACTGCTTAAATAATGTTTTTATTTTTGCTCAATAATACAACGACTTATTCAATAATAAAGCCATCGGATTCATCATGAACGAACAAATTTGCCTGAAAGGTGAATTCTTTTTTAAAAACCTCAGTAAAGAAGAATTGGCTAAATATCCAAAAATTCAATATAACGGAAAAATAATCCTGCTGAATAACAATGATTTCAAAGAGGCTGATTATCTTCATATTAAGTCAAATCATGTATTGGGAGTTGACTTTGAAGCAAAACCCACCTTCATCAAAGGACAAAATTCATTCATTAACCTGATTCAGATTGCAACAGCTGAAGAAGTATATCTGATAAGGATTTACCGCAAACGTATTCCTGATGAGATTATTGAAATTTTTGAGAATGACAGTATTATTAAAGCCGGTATAGGTTTGAGTCATGACATTCACGAACTTAAAAAAATAAGGGAGTTTACACCGGCAGGAATGGTTGACCTGAATAAAATAGCCCAGTCGCTTGGTTTTGAGGGTATTGGAGTAAAAAAATTGTCGGCAATCCTGTTGGGAAAAACTGTCAGTAAAAGGATGCAGGTCAGCAACTGGGGAGCCCCTCGCCTCAGTCAGGAGCAAATTGCCTATGCTGCTACGGATGCATGGATTGCCCGTGAGATTTATCTAAAGCTTAATGCCCTTGTTCAGATTGGCTAAATAGTTGACAAACAACATCCTCGTTGCCTCAGTGTTTTTCAGGGCATTCATCACACAATACTCATTCAGCTCGTTGACGTCCACTACTATCTCATGTATTTGTATTCCTGTATTCTTTTTCAGCTCGGTTTTAAACTGAATATGTTTTTGATACCATTCTTCCCATTTTTCGTCAAACAGCTCAATATCGTCAACTGTTTCAAGCAGAAGTGGATATTGTTCGGGCAGATAAAACGG
>JAAYUY010000041.1 GCA_012517435.1 Sphingobacteriales bacterium
TCGTGCAACATTTTTACCCCGCCAATACCCAGAATAATTTCCTGTTCGATACGAACCCTTTTGCCGCCTCCATACAAACGTGAGGTTATTTCCCTGTCGGAAGGATTATTTTCAAGTATGTCAGTATCCAGTAAATACAAAGGAATGCGTCCGACATTTGCTTTCCATACCTTGGCAAAAACGGTCCGTCCGGGAAATTCAACAGAAATGATCAGGGCTTTCCCACGTTTTTTCACCTCTTCGAGGGGCATACGGTAGAAATCATTCTGGAAATACTCCACCTTCTGATCCCCTTCTTTTGAAATACCTTGTTTGAAATAACCTTTCCGGTAAAGCAAGCCAACCCCTACAAGATTGATATTCAAATCGGAAGATGACTTCAAATGGTCGCCAGACAAAATGCCCAAACCTCCCGAATAAATAGGCAAAGACTCGTGAATGCCGAATTCCATGCTGAAATAAGCCACAGGCCTTTCTTTGGTAATCAGTGCAGTCTGCTTGACCAGCGATTGCGAAGACTCCATGTATTTATTGAATTTTCGCATGACATCTTCATACAACTGGAGATAGCTTTCATTTTCAGCAGCCTGAATAAGTATTTCAGGATCAATGGATTCAAGCAGGCTAACCGGGTTATAGCCTAATTCTTCATAGAGAACAGGATCAAGCCGGTTGAAAAGTTGATGAGCCTCAGGCATCCACGACCATATCATGTTGTAGGCGAGCATACGCAAACCTTCAATTTTATCCGGAATCAGGGCTTTGATGGTGAACGACCTCAGTCTTGGCCTGATACTTTCAGAACCATGAAACTGCATCTCCTCAAATTTTTCATATACTTTGGCCGAAATACCTGAAATCCTTGCATTTGCATTATCTTTTGCAATTTTAAAAGCATGAAGGTAGTTTTTAAAGAAATGTTCCCATTCTGCTTTCATTGCAGTATTTCTGGCGTCTTTTGAAAGTTTAGCCTTTTCGCTGGCCGACATGGAAATAAAAGAAGAAATAACAGCATAAAGTTCATTGACCAGTTGCTCTTCGGTAGTATCCATGCGGTTAAGGACATAAACGCCTTTTTTATTCAGTTTTTCAAGTAAAACCCACCTGCCAAAACCGGAAAGATTGGTCGTTACGGTAGGCACTGAATAGGCGACACTTTCAAGAGGTGTGTATCCCCATGGTTCATAAAATGAAGGATAAATGGTCAGGTTGCATCCCGACAAAGCTTCATAATATTCAAGCGGAAAAATTTTATCTTTCCCGTTCAGATAAACGGGTATAAAAATCAGTTTTATTTTTTCATAAAAATCTTCGGTCAATCCGTATTGATTGGCTTTGTTGATAATGGGGTCGTTTGAAGGATTCCAGAGAGGATGTGTGGCAATTTTGGAATATCGTGTCAGAAAATCGGAATAGGTTTCAAGTGTCATTTCTTCGCTTCCGGCAAGAATAAAGAAATAAACAAGTACCTTTTTCCCCTGAGGAATGTGGTTTTCCTCTTTTAACCTGCCAAGGGTATCAATCAATACATCAATTCCTTTGTTATGAAATTCATAACGCCCTGAGGTTGAAATAATTAATGTATTTTCATCTTCAAATACCTGCTGATGAAATTTACTGGCAAAATCAAGCAGTTTCTTTCTGTTTGCAAGATAAAAGCCTTTGTCTTTTGCAGGATCGGGGACAGAATGAACGTTAAATCCATTGTGAAGAATGCAGTTTACCTTGCAGCCAAGAATCAACTCTGCTTCCATGGCAGTTATTTCACTAACGGTGGTAAAACAATCAGCAAAACGGGCAGAAGCTTTTTCCATGGAATGTTTTGCCAGTACGTTGAAACGCTGGGCTTCCTTGTCAGCATTTATTTTTTCAGGTAAATGATAGATATCTATACCATTTCCGGCCATTGAACGCCCGAGAATGGTAGCATGCGTTGTAAAAATGGTTGAAATATGCGGACTGTTTTTACGAAGATAAAGCAAGCCCGAGCCGCACATCCATTCGTGAAACTGTGCCAGTATATGCTCATCATCAAACAATTCGCTGATGGCTTCGATGGCTCTGCCGGCATTGTGTGCAAACAAAACAGGCTCCACATAGTCGTATCCTCCGGTCATGCTGTCCACACCAAAGTCTTCCCATAACTCATACAAAACCTTGTCTTTATTGACATCATGCCCAAATTTTACCAAAACGACAAGTGGCTTCCCCTGAATATTCCATCTTCCCACTTTTGCATCTAAGCGGATTGCATCAAGTTTTTGTTTAATACCCAGAATTTTCTGATCTGCTTCCTCAATAAAATCCTGATTGTTTTCCAACCAGGGACCAATCAGGATATACTTGTCACCAAAATGTTTAATTACTTCTTCAACCTTACTGACAATAACCGTATGAATACCTCCCACTTTATTGCAGACCTCCCATGATACTTCAAACAAAAACTTTTTAAGATTTTCCATGATTATGTGTTTTAAGGACAAAAAATAAACAATATAGACAAAACGAAATTACGATAAAGCAGCGAAATAACTTCAGGCAACGACAGGTTCGTTGCTTTTTTCTTTTACTGTTTCAATGAGGTCGTTCATCACATTTGAATAGGTGATAAAAGCATCATAGGGGGTTTCGTAAGGATTGAAGTATTTGTGAACATCCCCATCAGAAAACCATTTGGTACACATATAATAAAAATGGTCGGAAGTCAGGAGTTTTCTCCATGTATGAATAATATCCTTGTCTCCGGTTGCTTTAACCATTTTTTCGATTTCATAGATTTTTTCGATGGCAGCATCCTGAAGCGGATTGCCCAGCCAGGCAGTGAGGTCGCGTTCAAGATCAGCCCATGAAACGAAGTACGGTACGTCTATCTGTGCCAGCGGTGTATAAAAGTTTTTTGCCTCTCCCGGTGTAATAAACTGAAAATCAGGATGCCTGAATATTGCTTCCGGTAAAGCCCGCATAAAATCAAAGATACCGGTTTCGGCCCATTGGTGTTCTCCGAATGTCTCATAGTCCATAAAAAGATTGATAAGTTCGCCATTTCCGGCTGTTGCATGTACCCATGAAGCATACTTATCGGCTGTCAGCGGATATTCTTCCCAGGCTCTGTTGGAAAACCTGAATGCTATATCGTCTGATAATTTATAGTTTTTGAGAAGAAGATTCATCTTATAGCTCCCAACCGGCTGATACAGGAAGTTCGGGCTACGCCAACCCAGCACCTGATTGGCTCCTTCTGCCAGAATGGTATTGAACCCCATTTTTTCAACAAAATGAGCTAGGTCGTTGTTGTAAATTAACTCCGTATTCCTGAAAGTTGTGGGATTTTGGCCAAAATACTGCCTGACTTTTTCACTTTGTAATTTTACCTGCTCTTTAAACTCCTCTTTTGAAAAAAGAAAAGAGAGTGAGTGATAATAAGTTTCAGCAATAAACTCAACCTGTCCTGTTGCTGCGAGTTTCTGAAAACTTTCAAGGACATAAGGGTTGTATTTTTCAAATTGCTCGAGGGCAACTCCGGATATTGAAAACGAAACTTTAAAGGCACCCGGATACCTGTTGATTAAATCAAGCAGCATCTGGTTGGTCGGGAAATAGCACTTTTCTGCTACTTTATTCAGAATAGAGCGGTTGGCTTCCTCGTCTTCATAAAAATGATTGTGCCCGATATCGAAAAATGTATAATCTTTTCTTAACCTGAAAGGCTGATGAACCTGAAAATAAAATACTATTGAAATCATTTTATTTAGGATTTAATAGATTCGTAAATTTGCTTAATTTTGTTTCCTGCATTGTCCCACCCTATATTTTTCATATCGTCTTTGCATTTATCTGCAATATCTTTTGCAATTTGCTCATTTTCAATTAATAGAAGAATCAATTCAGCCATTTTATTGATGTCCCAGAAATCAATTTTCAGGGCATGTGGCAAGACTTCTGAAATACCTGATTGCTTGCTGATAATAATAGGCACATCATATAATAGGGCTTCAAAAGGAGCAATACCGAATGGTTCGGAAACAGAAGGCATGACATACACATCACTCATGGCATACATCCTTTCCACATCAAGGCCTTTTAAAAACCCGGTAAAATGGAACCTGTCGAGCATGCGAAGTTTAGCCATTCGCAGTATCATTCTTGGCAGCATATCTCCCGTTCCGGCCATGACAAAACGAACGTTTTTGTTTTTGCGGTAAACCCTGTAGGCTGCTTCGACAAAATAATCCGGGCCTTTTTGCATGGTAATACGACCCATGAAGAGGACAATTTTTTCTCCTTCTTTTTTCTTAAGTCCAAAGGCTTCAAGCTTACGTGTTTTGTCAACCGCATTGTGAACAACTTCCACCTTTTCTGGGGCAATACCATAGCGTGATACAATAATGTTTTTGGTGTAATAGCTGACGGCAATGATTTTATCCGCATTTTCCATCCCGAATCTTTCAATATCATATACCGTCTGGTTTACATGCTCACCGCTTCGGTCGAATTCTGTGGCATGAACATGAATAACTAGAGGTTTTCCTGAGCTTCTTTTAGCGGCTACTCCGGCATAATAAGTCAACCAGTCATGGGCATGAATAATGTCAAAATCATTTCCAAAACCAAGAATTTCACCTATGATTCCATAACGATAAACTTCATCCAGAAGGTCTTTACCATAATTTCCGGTAAAATGTAAAAGCCCTTTATTGGATTTGATAATTTTCTTCAGTGTAACAACATCATGATTTGTGGTAAAGTATTCCACATAATCTTCAGAAGTAAAATAGGGAGCAATGGTAAATTCCTTTTTTATCTCCTTTTTGCTGATTGTGCTAAGTGCCTGAATTACTTTCGAATATCTTTCAATTTTATGTACTTCATCAGCAGCGATAATTTTAAATTTATCATCACCCTGCAATCCCCTGCGGGTAGGAAGCACAAAAGTAAGCTGAACACCATTGTTGACAAGGCCTTTTGCAATTCCATGGCTGGCCGTTCCAAGGCCTCCGCTGATAAAAGGCGGAAATTCCCAGCCAAACATTAATACTCTCATAAGTCAAGTTTTTTTACAATGGTTTCAAAAATTCAAGCACACGAATTACTTCAGCTTCACTCCATGCCTGAGCCATACAACCTTTTGCCACCTGGGGAGGATCAGGCCTAAACAGCTCTGAAATATGAAAAAGACCATATTGTTCGCGGTGCAAAGTCCATAGCTCTTCAAACTGTGATTTTACTTTTTCACGAACCATATCTTTATCTCCATAAACCTTGAAAAGAGCATCCGTGTAAATGCCGATGAGCCATGGCCAGACCATTCCGTTATGATATGCCAGATCACGTAATCGCTGTTCGCCCCTGTATTCTCCTTTATAATTCGGATTCCGCGGTGACAGTGTACGAAGCCCGTAGTGTGTAACGAGGTGTTTATCAATGGTTTCAATCATCAGAATTGCTCTTTCCTTACTGATACAGGTATAAGGCAAGCCGATGGCAAACAACTGATTGGGGCGAATAAACCAGCTCCTGTCGTGATGGCCTCTGTAATAATCGTACAAACACTGGTCGGGCTCGTTCCAGAATGCTTCTTCAAAGTTGTATTCAAATTTTTCAGCAGCTTCAATAAGTCTTGATTTCAGAGCAGGGTCAATTTTTTCACCGAAATCCTTTAAAAGAAATTGAATGGCATTATACCACAAGGCATTGATTTCGACTGCCGCACCATGACGTGGGGTTACAGGCCTGCCATCCACCATGGCATCCATCCATGTCAGGTTAGTACTTTCATTTCCGGCATAAATCAACCCGTCTTCTCCGTGCCATACATTTGGCATCTTCTGGTCGATAACAGCAGATGCAATGTTTTGGAGCATGGGGAGCATTTCATTTTCGATAAAAGCAGAATCATTGGTGAAGTTCAGGTAATGCTGGCAAGCCCAAAACATCAGGAAAGGTGTATCAACACAGTTGTAGGCATGACCGCCTTTTTCGTCTATGATATTGGGCAAGGCCCCGTTTCTTTCCAGTCCGCAAAACTTTTTCAGGATATTTCTGGCTGTTGAAAAATCACCCCTGCACAAGGTGAGGCCAGGCAATGAAATCAGCGTATCGCGTCCCCACTCTCCAAACCAATGATAACCGGCTACAATGCCATCCTGTCCGGAAGTATTTTTTATCAGAAACGAACCGGCAGCAATTTTTAATGATTTCAGAGGTTCAGCTTCATCTTTGAACATGGAAGCAGTTTTCTGGTAATATTTAACTGTATCATTCCATTCATTGTCAATATTTTCCGTTGCAACATCCAGAGAAGCTCTGAAAATCACAGCATCTCCCTCTTTCAGGGTTATTTCAAATACTCCGGGTATGAACAGGTCTTCCTGATAGTCATAGCCTCTGTTTCTTTCTTTCAGGTATTCAAAATTTTTCCACCATTGAGGTGATGGGAAAAACTCTGATTTGACATTGGTCTGGATAAAAACGGGCGGTAATCCGGGATACGGGTCAATTTTAAATCCGTTCTTTTCGAAATAGGTTCGCGGTGCAATATTGAGGTTTTCTTTTGAAAGCATGTGTATTTCGCGATAAGCCAGCATAGGGGTAGCCTTCAGCAAAATGGGTTTTTCAGATTTTTTCACCTCATATTTGACCAGCACTGTATCCGAAAGATAAGGCATGACAATGGACTTGCTGATAAAAGTATCTCCTATACGATAGTTGGTTACCGGGTAATTTTCCAGTTCAAAATACTCTATGTATTTATGACCGGTCGGGTGATAAATCCCGGGAAATTTATTGGTGGACAGGTGAAAATCTTTGCCTTCCAGTACAACATTGACCTCTATTTTTGAAAGAAGGTTGAAAAGTTTTCCTGTTCCGCTGATGGGTAAAACCAGCAAGCCATGGTATTTTCTTGAATGACAATCAAGAATGGTACTGGAACAATATCCACCTTTGCCATTGGTCAGTAAATATTCCTTTTTCAGGCTAATTTGCAAATCCAGTAATTCTTCCCTGTTTAATCTGATTTTCATGCTCAAAATTTTTCTTCCCTGATTTATTGTTTTGTAAACATTCCGGTTGCATGTGTTTCTTCATTCATCAGGAAATAAACTCCTGCAGGCAACTCACTTATATCTAATGTAACTGATTGAATATCTTTTTTCTGTAAGTTTCTGAACCCGGAATATACTTTTCCGTCTGCCGAGATTATTTTCCAGTTGGCCAGTTCAGAATATTCATCCGCAGGTAAAGTAACATTAATTTTATCCTGAGCCGGATTGGGATATATCACCAACTTCGGTCGGATCAATTCCTGAGCAGGTATGCCGACACCATTGTAATAAAACAGCATATCATCAACAATAATCTGGTTCCCGACACCTCCCGGACTGAAAATCAATGAGCTTGAAGCGATGATAATGTTACAGGTATCAGGGACAGGGCTTGAAGGATTAAAGGCAATCTTGACTCGTTTCCATTGAAATGAAGCCGGAAGAAGAGATAAGCCGGAATCTACCACGATTGTTTTTTTGTTTATCAGGTCATACTTTGAAAACTGTACATATACCAGCGCCAGATCCTGTATGTTGTTGGAATTATTATACCTGTAGTAATAAGTAACAGAATCGGGTTTGGCTTTCATGGGAAAACCGCCTGAATAACCCTTTTCATTGATTCTTCCGGTAGTAACTATGCCAAAAGTGTCAAACACACCTCCAAGAAAATTCAAAACAGATGTTTTTACACTGATTGAATAATTCCCCGAATGGGCATCAGTCGATTTGGTCACATTGGCAGGTTTTTGTTCAAGAAAATAAAGGGCATTAAAGCTATTCCATCCGTCAGGCTCTTCCGAATCCAGATTATTCCACATTTCGAGGTCATTATTGGGTAACTGCTGGGCAACACCGTTAAATCTGATGTTGTCAACAGCGATCCAATTGCCGGGATGAAACTGATGTGTAAACGGATTGGCCGCTGCCACCCCAAAAATAACCGTATCAGGGGTATCCGGCAATGATGAAATCATAAAGGTGGTATCTTTCCATGCAGGCTGGTTGCCCATAATTTCAAAAACCTGATTGGAAATCGGTAACCCGTTCTTTTTAAACATTAGCAATACAATAACATCGGCACTGCCCGGAGTATTGTATTTCAGGCTCACAGTAAAAGAAGCAGGCTTATCGGTATAGGGAATACCACCCGACACACCGTTTTCCTCGGGCAATCCATAAAGCATATAACCAAATGCCGAATCCTTTCCTGCAATCTGCGACTTGAGTAAAATAGCAGAATTCCCCGAAGCAGCATCCATAGTGGTCACGGCAAGCTGGTCAAAACCCCTGACCAGACATTCCAGATTCCCCGTGTTCATGTCGCGCGGACTGTAATACACAATTTTGTTGCTCCATACTTCAAAATCGCCATTAAGGACTCCCTGTGCATGGATAAAACCGGCTGTTAAAAGCAGACCCAGTAGTAATTTAATTTTTTTTGTGTTCATAAGTTGAATTTTAATTGTTTCCATTCAATAAAATTTGATTATTAAAAAAAGACTGTAAAGATAGTTTTTTTTGACAAATAAATACACTGAATTTTAAAATTGTTCAGTTTTCATGCCCGCTGTTGTCAAAAACTATTCCAATAGAGTGAAGATGAAAATAATTTATTAAAGAATACCCTAATTTTAAAAACTAACAGAACTGTTACATTATTTCCCCTTAAACAGCTCAGGTTTTACGCTCATCATCAGCCAGAACCATTTGGCTGTCTTTGCTCCGCCAACCGAAATACCTTGTATGGTTTCAAGTGATTCAGAAGGAAAAAGTACTGAAAATCCACCTTTCAGGCTGATTTCTTTTAAAAATTTCAGATTGAAAAACACATCGGCTTCCTGAGCAAGATAGGAATCAAGATAGACAGATCCTGAAGAAGGATAAAGTGGGTTTTTGACCTTTTGATCCAGCATAAAATAATGATAATCAATTCCAAAATCAAAATTCTCACGAGCTTTGAAACTGGTTTTGACAAAAATATCTCTTAAGCCGCCAGAGAGGGTAGCCTTATCTGGTTGGGAAAAATAATCGAGACTGCCATAATACCTGTGTCGGTTGCCATAATGCAAGTCAAACAGGTTTTCACAAGAAGTATTGTTTATTTTATTGCCGGAAATAAGGTCAAGTCCGGTAGCAAAATTAAATTTCTTTAAAGCATACGACACCTTCAGGCTGGTAAAATACGCACTGACATTTTCCCCTGACATATTTTTTCCCGTCTGGTAATAAGCTTCACCAGTCAGATTGAATGATGAAATATTTAATCTGAAATTCGGGCCGAAGGTATGCATCAAATGAAAAACATCCGGAGTTCCGGGCTGCTGTCGGAGACTGGCAAGTTCCAGAAAGGACAGATGAAATTTTTCACCCAAAGTTTTCTTGAGATAAATAAAATTAAGTGATTTTATTTTAGAAAGGCTTTCTTTCTGGATAGA
>JAAYUY010000042.1 GCA_012517435.1 Sphingobacteriales bacterium
CATTTTAATAAATCCTAAAAAATTATCAGATATCCTTTGGCAGGCAGTATCGACAGAGTTTTTATTAGCAAATTTAAAATCCGAATAATCAGGATTGTTTTTATCTTTAAACCACGAGTAATATAAATTATAATCATACTCATTTTTCAAACATCGTCCTTTATATTTTAAATTAGTACCAATTAATAAACTAAGTCCCCCGGTATGAACATTATTTAACGAAACTATTCTATTTTTATTAATATTCCAGTGAATAACAGGTATATTAACAGCAAGGAAACTTATAATAAATAACATTAGAAAAAAAAGGAATTGCCTTTGACTTTTACATATACTGAAAAACAGCACAAAAATAAATGAAATTAAATATAGTAATGCATGATTTCTTATCCAATTTGATAATCCAATTACAATTCCTGAACCAATTATAAAAATGTATTTTTTTTTGTTACTTTTACTTAACAACACAATTAAGTATATGAACAAAAGAATAAAAAAAACAAAAATAATTTCTGTACCAGTAAGGTTTGAATAAAAAATATGAGCAGGATAAAGACATAAAATAACAGAAGAAATTCTTGAAAGTTTTTCGTCATTAGTTAACTCTTTTACTATATAGAACAATAATGGAATCTGCGTAGCACTAAGAATCGAGTAGAATATTTTTACAATTAAAATATTATTACCAAATAAAAAAAATATCCCTGCAATAAAAATTGATGCTCCGGTAGATTTATATGACGTAAATAAAAATTGGCCATCTTTAATTTTATTAGCCAACAATTCATAATATGCATAATCAGATACTTGTAAATTTTTTGAGAATAAAGTCCAAAATAATCGAATAATTAACGCTAATACAAAGATTGCTCCTATATTAAATCTTTTAACAGAAATAAATTTAGCAAACTTATTTTGCCTAAGATTATGAATTACAAAAATAAAAATTAAAAAAACAAAAAATACTGTAAGGCGGCTTACTAAATTAAATCTGAGGTCAAATGAAAAGATAAAAGATAATAGGACGGAAATTACAAAAATAAATCCTATAATTAAGTATGAAAATCTAAATAAACCCATTTCTTTTTTTTGTAAAATCTATTATTATTTATTAATCATATTTATCAATCACATCTGTTTAAAAAGCATAAAAGACAAGCAAAAGATGCATAAAATCAGGCAACTTTTGCAAAAAACAAACAAACTAATCCAGAGTAAAAATAACGCTTATAAGTCAAATCATCCGTTTATTCCTAAGAGAAATTTTCATTAAACCTGTCAGGAAATAGGGGCTTAAGATAAAAGTAGCTTTTATTACTTATGGGAATTATTTTGGAAAACATTGATTTGGAACAGCAGTTGGGAAGTAGTGGGTTTTGCTTTTAAAAGATAAGCTTAAATGAATATTACCTTATCTCCCTCAACGTTTTTTCTACCTCAGCAATTACCCTTGCCCCGATTTCATTTTGTGTTCCCAATCCGCTGAGCGTTACAAACTTATTTTGCTTTTTATAGTATTCGGAAACAGGAAATGTAATTTTTTCAAACTCTTCCAGACGCTGAAGTATCACATCTGTATTTAAATCGTACTTTCTGGCATTTGGGGTTTTTGCACGAATGGACAGGCGCTTGATGGCCTCAAGAACGGGAACTTCCAGATTAATTACCTTGCTGACAGTAGAATTCATTTTCCTGAGCATCCCATCAAGTATATAGGCCTGAACAAGGTTTCGGGGGAAACCCTTAAAGATGAACCCATTGGCTTTGGGGTTGGTCTTTATCTTCGATTCAATCAGGCGAATAGCAATTTCGTCAGGTACTATGAGCCCTTTTTCCAGGTAAGGCTCAATCTTTAAACCGACTTCTGTTTTGCGTGCCAGTTCATCCCGCATCATTTCACCTGTTGAAATATACACCAGATTATATTTTTCAGCAAGTATCTGAGCCTGAGTGCCTTTACCGGAGCCTGGGTAGCCAAACATCACAATATTCATCCAGACCTTACGGAGCATGGTTTCTATGGTGGTGTTGAGCCTGTGGAATACATCTTCAATTTTCCCAACGCCATCAATTTCAATATAAATCCCCTTTTCCTTGTAAAAATCGGCCACCTGAGCCGTTTTAAGTTCATATTCAGTAAGTCGGGTCAAAATAACATCTGGCGTATCATCAATCCGCTGAGAGGTTTTTGATCTTTCCAATAACCTGTTCAATAGCTCTTCCCTTGGTACACTCAGGCTTATCATGCAGGTCAGAGAAGTATTCAGTTTCAGCAACAAACCTTCCAGAATATAGGCCTGCACAAAAGTTCTCGGGAAACCATCAAACAAAAAACCATTGACATGTTGGTTTTCAATAATGGTTCTTTCAATGATCTGAACAATGATTTCATCAGAAACCAATCCTCCCTTTTCAATGATTTCTTTAGCTTTCAGTCCGAGATCAGTTTTATCAGAGATTTCTTTCCGCAAAATATCACCTGTTGCAATATAGGCAAGATTATATTTTTCAAGTAATAATTTTGACTGAGTTCCTTTTCCGGCCCCCGGAGGACCAAATAGTGCAATATTTATCATTTTGGCAGATTAAAATAAAGTACAAACTTACAATTAAAGTATCACCTCAGAAAGAAGTTAGAATTTATTAAAAATTATGCCATGAAAATTATCATGCTTTGAGTATTAAAAAAAAGTTTGTACGTTCGTTGAACTTTTTAAAATAGTATTTTTAAAAAATTTAAACGATGGGAAACAATCCAAACTGGACTTACGATGAGTTTCTTGCTTTTACACTTTTATATGCAAGCTCGGTGGATGCAAAAATTTCTGATGATGAAGTAAAACTTATTATTTGTAAGGTTGGTGATGATGTTTGTAACAAAATGTTCAAAGAGTTTTCCAAACTCAATGAATATGAAAGACTTCAGACCATCTTATCCTTTAAAGAACTCTACTTTAAAGACGACAAGCAAAAACAAAAACTGCTTTCCGATATCAAGCAACTATTTCTGGTCGATAAAAAATTTGACAACCTTGAAAGGGGAATTTTATTCTACCTCAACCGCCTGCTTTAAAAAGAACAGGTAATCAGAAATTTCAATTCGTTTTTCCAGTTTTTTGTCAGATTGGAATTTTCCGGAATTTCCGGAGCTGAAAAGTATTCAGTCCTTCCGGTTTTAAAAAAAACAGCAAGTTTATCAGATACCTGATATTTAATCAGCAAATATGCCCTCATCCCATTGCGGTAATACATTGCAGAAGAAAATATTCCGGGAATATCAGCATCATAACTGTATATCCTTGCTTCATAATCATTTACAGTAAAAAGAGCATACCGAAGTGAAACTGTCAATGGTAGCGATGAGGGAATAATGGTTACATCCTGCTGGGTGAGAAATCCGGAAGCCTGTGAATGATTTTCTTTTCCAACCAGACAATATTCTATCCTTGTACTCAGCCTGAGGTTTGTATTTACCTGATAATCTATCTGATATCTTAAAAAATATTTTTCAGTAAAGCCTGTTAAGGGAATAGGATCGCTGCTCCCTGAAATATTTTTTTCTGATAATTTATATCGAATCCTGAAATTTTGCTTTGTCCTGAAATTCATCTGATGGCTGACTGTCAGCAATAATTCATTTCCGAAAGAAGGACGATTTACCAGATATTTCAGCCATGGAAAACGGTATTGATCATAATAAAAAGTAAGCCCCCATTTTTTACTGATATTCCAGTTTAATCCGGTAAAAATCCCGGATTCATTTTCAGTTTCGCTGTTTTCCCTGAAAGCATTGGCATAAGGAGAATAATAATTGGGGGAATAATTTCTGAGAAGTAAAAGATAGCTCATCCTGTTGTTCAGAAAAGTGTGAACACCTGATAACCAACCATATCCATTACCATTGGTAGCTGTTTCACCAAAAAACAACAGACCCTTAATGACATAGGAATAATTGATCCCTGCAGCAAAAAAACTTTTTCCTGAAAATTGATAATAATTGTAAAGTTTGTCATTTTTAAGCATGGGTTGGTCGAGCCAACCATAAAATGAAGTTATTCCTAATTTTAAATTTGAAAGATTTAAACTGAGGTTGAGTCCCAGAAGCTGTTCATTCACTGTATTTTTATTGAGTATTTCCGTATTTGTCCGGTGCAGGCCATCTTCATCAAAAGAGCTGACATAAAACTCCGCAGCATCTTCAAAAGTATCGGCAACATTTAAACCTGCATCAAGATATTTATTGGAGTACATTGCAGTCATCATGAATTTTGAAAACTGAAAAGAAGCTGCTGCACCTCTGAAATAGTTTTTTTCGTTGGCTGAACGATATGGACTCAGGTAGGGACGGGAAACAAAAATCTGATCAATATAGGGTGTTTTTCCAAAATTAAAACTATTGGATAAAACCAAACCCTGACCAAAATTGGCATAATAATCACCAAAAGCAATGGTTTTCAAATACTTATGGTTCGGCCTGAAAAAGAAATGAGCGGAATAAAAATCGAAACCCTTTTTTTGTGTCCCTTTGAAAAATTCTTCCCCCGCATCTTTTTCCATGGTAATGCCATAGCTCAATCTGCGGTCGGGCTGATGATAAAAGCGCAAGTAATATTTAAATGGATTTCCCAAATAATTTGTGTCAGGATTGAAACCGTTTTTTATCACAAAACTCCTTTCCGTGCGTATGGATAAGTAATTGTTTTTCAGCGGCAAATAATAATCTGCTTTTTTAGGAACCGAAGGCCGTGGTGAAATAGTAATAAAATTCAGCAGCTTGTTGATGGTTTCGTCATCCAGCTCATCAATCAGCCTCAACTCATAAAATGTCGTAAACCCTTTGTATTTCCTTCGGTATTCCAGTATGGCACTTATCTGTGGCTCAGATAAAAACATGAGTTCCTGAAGTTGTTCTGTTGTTGCCGCATTTAAATTGATGGGATTATTAAAATATTCGTTCAACCTGTCTGAAAGTTCTGAATAATCAAATTCTGCCTCACTGTTTTCATATAACTCCCCGATTATTTTTTCGATTACCAGCTGCCGGTTTGATTGTGAAAAAGCACTTCGGAAACTAAATAAAACGACAATAACCGCAAAGAAAACACCCTTTAAGATATGGCAGCTTTGATGGCTCATCTCAATAAGGATTAGTGAATTTTATCAAACATTTTATCGGCTGAGATAGAGGGAGAATAGCCCAGAATCTGATGTATCTGAAAAGCAATGTCGATATTAAAACCAGCAACAGCCAGATTGAGTCCAAAGGTAGTTACAAAAGGATTGTTACGAAAACCGGCACGTAATTTAAAATATTGATTTACAGAATATTCAATTCCACCTTTCCATCCATAACCATAATGAGATGAATGCTCAAATTCAGCATGAAGAGATGCTTTCTGAGCAAGCTGATAAATTCCTCCAAAATTGACAACAACAGGAACTTTCTCGTTTGAGTATTTATCGTACCGGGCAACTGTGGGGTTGAAAATATGAACACCCAAAGTTACCGTCTCTGTTGGGCGGTACATTAATCCAGCCTCTCCGAAAAGTGTATTTCTGACCTGATAATTTTCAGTTGTTGTCCGTAAGTAGTTTAACTGAATGCCAGCATAAAACTGACGTGCCAGTTTAGAAGCATAGGCTAAACCTATTTTTTGCCTTGAAAAAATTACCGAATAATTAAAAATGTAAAAGTCGAAAGCAAAGGTCCCCTGGTTTTGAACGGGAATATTCAGGGTGAATGCCCCACCGTTAAGCTCTTTGATATTGAATTTGTTTTCTGCAAAAACACCTATTGCCGGTTTTCTCAATAAAGCCAGACCAGCCTGATTGTTGAATGACGACCATGGATCGGAAAAACTTACGGATGCATCAGCCAACCCACGCGAACGGCTTCCGATGGGATTGACATAGTCCTGCCCGTTAACCCTGAGAAAAAAGGCATTGAGAAACAATAAAAACAATAATGTTAGAAAAAACTGAACTCTATTAATCATAAAATTCTATTAGAATGCTGCTTTTTAACTGCAGACCCAGCAGACGTGAAGCATTTCCCTGATTTATGGCTATTTCAAGTAATCCTGCTGAATTAAACAGGCAAAGGGCATCCCCTGCATGAACATCTGAGTATTTTTCTGAAATAACATTAATCTCATCACTCCCACTGAATTCAATTTTGATTTTTTTTGACAGATCGAACCGTTCAAATATTTTTTTGCTGATGTTTGTTACTGCATTTCCAAAATTATCAATGTAAATCACCATTCCCTTTATCATATTCTGATCAACCGTTGCATTCAGGGAAGAGATCATTTGAAATTCACCGGTTTTAATCCCAACAGCAGACATATTGAATTTTGCAGAAAGCCTGACAGCCGCAGGAGCTATAAGGTTTTTCAAGGGAAACAACAGTTGTGATGATTGTTCAACAGGTATTTCACAAACTTCGTCTGCCTGCCTGTCGGTAATCAGGGAAATGACTCCGTTGTCGGGACCTAAGAAATAATGATTGTTGTATTTAACTGCAATAAATCGTTCTTTTACTGATTGACTATTATTTACACTGATCAGGTGAATGCTTTTTTCAGGAAAGTCGTGGTAACAGTTTCTCAGAATATAGGAAGCTTCCGGAATACTGAACGGGCTTATCAGATGTGAAATATCGACTATGTTTACCTGACTGATCTTCGACAATAAAAAACCTTTTACTGATGCCACATAGGGGTCTTTCAGTCCAAGGTCGGTGGTCAGTGTAACAACAATCATGATGGCAAAATGTGAAAATTATTTAATAGCAATGGTTTTTTTAGGCTTGTAAAAATAGCTTTAATCCCTGAGAAAAAAACCGATTGCCGGTCTCCTTCTGTAAAAATTGCATTGACCTTGTCAACAGATAATTATTAGCCATTATCCTCATTGAGTATCTAAATTTGCATTCGCAAATAATAAGGATTATGACATCGTCACTATACATCCATAACTCATACAGTGGGAAAAAAGAAGAATTTATACCTGTCAATCCTCCAATGGTCGGAATGTATGTATGCGGGCCGACCGTTTATGGCGATCCACACCTCGGACATGCACGTGCAGCCATTAATTTTGATATTTTATTTCGCTATCTGAAACATCTTGGCTACAAGGTCAGATATGTCCGCAATATCACCGATGTAGGCCATCTTGAAAATGATGCAGATGCCGGGGAAGACAAAATTGCGAAAAAAGCCCGCCTCGAACAACTTGAACCTATGGAGGTTGCACAATATTACACCAATCGTTATCATAATGCAATCAATCAATTAAATTGCCTTCCACCTTCTATTGAGCCACATGCATCAGGGCATATTCCTGAGCAGATTGAACTGGTTGAAAAAATCCTCCACAATGGTTTTGCCTATCAGACAGCAGAAAACATTTATTTCGACCTGGAAAAATATTCTAAAGTGTATCCTTACGGAAAGCTATCGGGAAAGGTTATCGAAGACCTCATCAGCCAGAGCAGGGAATTAAAGGGGCAGGATGATAAAAAAAATCAGATTGACTTTGCCTTGTGGAAAAAAGCCACCCCACAGCATATCATGAAATGGCGATCACCATGGAATGAAGGTTATCCCGGCTGGCATCTCGAATGCTCGGCCATGGGAGCTAAATATCTTGGAATTCCTTTCGATATACACGGAGGCGGTCTCGACCTTATGTTTCCCCACCATGAATCTGAAATTGCCCAAAGTATGGCCGCTTTTGGTCAGCTGCCCTGTAAATACTGGATTCACAACAACCTGATTACCATCAATGGACAAAAAATGGCTAAATCACTGGGTAATTTTATCACACTCGAAGAGCTTTTTACCGGAAATCACAGGCTTTTGGATCAGGCTTACCAGCCCATGGTCATCAGGTTTTTTATCCTTCAGGCTCATTACCGAAGTACGATTGATTTTTCAAATGATGCTTTAAAAGCAGCCGAAAAGGGTTTGGCAAGACTGACACAGGCACAGCGTCAGATTGAAAAACTTATGGCCGGAAATCAATCCTCATTCAATGTAGATAAATGGATATCAGACTGTTATGAAGTAATGAATGACGACCTGAACACGGCTAAACTGATAGCAGAGCTTTTTGAAGCTTCGAGGCATATCAACCTGATGGCAGACAATAAAGAATTCCTCACCGGGGAGGATCTTGAGAAATTCAGAAAGTACTTCAATATATTTCTGACTGAAATACTGGGTCTAAGCTATCACGAGAGTCAGACCGGTTCAACTGATGAACTGATCAAAATTATTATTGAGTTAAGAAAAAACGCAAGGGAGAAGAAGGATTTTGCGACATCCGACTTTATACGCGACAAGCTGAAAGAAATCGGTATTCAACTTAAAGACGGAAAAGAAGGAACAAGCTGGGAAAATTTAATGTAAAAAAATTTCGCACAGTGAATTGAATATCTGTATTTTAACAAAATAATTATTCATCATGAATGCAATGATTTTAGTAATCGCAGCACTTGCATTTTTCACGCTGGCTTATCGGTTTTATTTTGCCTTTATTTCGGCAAAAGTATTGACACTCAATGACCTCAATCAGGTTCCATCTCAAAAATTGTACGATGGTCAGAATTATTATCCGATGAACAAATGGATATTGTTCGGGCATCATTTTGCAGCCATTGCCGGAGCAGGACCTTTGGTAGGACCTGTTTTAGCGGCTCAATTCGGCTATTTCCCGGGTTTTTTATGGATGTTGCTGGGGGCTGTGTTTGCCGGTGCTGTTCACGACATCGTCATACTGACTGCTTCTGTCCGTCATGATGGAAAATCATTGGCAGAAATAGCCCGTAGAGAAATAAATAAAGTCAGTGGGGCAACTGCTTCCATCGCTACACTTATCATTGTAATTGTCGCCATGGCAGGACTTGGCCTGGTGGTAGTCAATGCATTGGCTGAAAGCAGTTGGGGAACATTTACCATTGCAGCTACCATCCCCATTGCTCTGTTTATGGGCATTTACATTTTTAAAATTCGCAAGGGTAAAGCAGTTGACGGAACAATTATCGGAGTAACTTTATTAAGCCTTGCCGTCATTTATGGCCGTTATATTCCGGAATCAGGGATTGCACACCTGTTCACCTTTAATCATAAAACCCTGACCATTCTGCTATGTGCCTATGGTTTTCTGGCCTCTGTATTACCTGTATGGCTTCTGCTTTCCCCACGCGATTACCTGAGCTCCTTTATGAAACTTGGGGTGGTAGCCATGCTTGCCCTGGGTGTCATTATCGTAATGCCTCATATCCAGATGCCAGCGGTTACTAAATTTATTCACGGAGGTGGCCCCATTATTCCCGGGACACTATTCCCCTATCTCTTTATTACCATTGCCTGTGGGGCTATTTCAGGTTTTCATGCATTGGTCAGCTCAGGAACAACTCCCAAAATGGTCATGAAAGAAAAACAAATCAGGATGATTGCAGCCGGCTCGATGCTGAGTGAAGGACTGGTCAGCATTCTGGCATTGATAGCCGCCACCAGCCTGCTCCCGATGGACTATTTTCAGATCAACGTTTCACCTGAAAAATTTGCCAGAATATTGCCTGAGTTACAGGCAATGGGATTTACTGAAACCAATCTTTCCGAGCTTTCAGCCGAAGTAGGTGAAAGCATTGCAGGACGTACAGGAGGAGCCGTTTCGCTGGCTGTTGGCATGGCTCAGATTTTTTCCGCCCTTCCAGGGCTTAAACATCTGATGAGCTACTGGTATCATTTTGCCATCATGTTTGAAGCTTTGTTTATCCTGACTACCATTGATGCCGGCACGAGAATAGCCCGTTTCATCCTACAGGAAGAGCTTGGTAAGTTCATTCCAAAATTCGGACAAACCAACTGGCTACCGGGTAATTTAATTGCCAGCTTTCTGGTGGTCTTCGCATGGGGTTACTTCATTTATTCAGGCAGTGTAACCACCATCTGGCCAATGTTTGGCTCTGCAAATCAACTACTTGCAACCATTGCACTTGCTGTAGGGACCAGCTATATCATCAATACGGGAAAAGGCAGATTTGCATGGGTTACGATAGTTCCTCTGCTTTTTGTTGGCATTACCACCATTACAGCCTGCATTAAAAACATTTACGGTATTTACTGGCCTCAACTTGCTGATACACAAACTTTTGTGCCGGGATTTATCAATATTGTCCTGACATTGATTATCCTCTTCTGTGCATTTTTTATCTTTATCAATGCTGGGCCTAAATGGCTTAAAAGTCTGAAACAGGGTCAAGCTGTCAATGTTTGATGAAACCTTGGTTTAAACACTGCAAAATATTCATGCCCGTGATGAAATCTTAAACTACCTTTGCATCAGTAAGGAGCATGAATTTTTTAGAAAATATATCACTTAAGCCCTTTAATACTTTTGGCGTAGAGGCAAAAGCACGTTATTTTGCAGAAATAAATTCCGAGCAGAACATTCTACAATTAATAGATAATCAGCTTTTTAAATCACTCAACAAATTAATTCTCGGAGAAGGCAGTGATATTTTATTCACCAAAGATTTTGAAGGACTTGTTTTGAAAGATGCCATTAAAGGTATCGGACTTATGCACGAAGATGAAAATAATGTCTGGATAAAAGCCGGCTCAGGAGAAAACTGGCATTCTTTTGTTGAATATTGTGTGAATCAAAACTGGGGAGGAATTGAAAATCTGGCACTAATACCCGGAACTGTTGGTGCTTCACCCATTCAAAATATCGGAGCTTATGGGGCAGAAGTAAAAAACAGTATCCATTCTCTTGAAATAATAGACCTTTTAACCGGGAAAAAACGCCTGATGATGAATGATGAATGCAGGTTTGGCTACCGGTGGAGCATCTTTAAGGAAAAAGAATGGAGAAACAGATACTACATCGTTTCCGTAAGCTTCATGCTGGACAAAAATCCAAAATTAAACACTGAATATCAGGATATTAAGGACGAGTTGTGTACAGAAAACCCGACTATACAGGACGTTTTTAATGCGGTTGTCAGCATACGCAGAAGAAAATTACCCGATCCTCAGGTTTTGGGAAATGCAGGCAGTTTTTTTAAAAATCCGGTAGTTTCGTATGAAAAATATGAAAAGCTGCTTCAGAAATATCCCGATTTAAAAGGATTTGAAACCCGCTATGCCATAAAACTGGCAGCCGCCCAGTTAATTGAAAAATGTGGATGGAAGGGCGTTGTGGAAAACAATACAGGAGTATATCATAATCAGGCACTTGTAATTGTTAATTATGGCGGGGCAAGCGGCTCCGATATTCTCCGTTTTGCCCAAAAAATTCAGGAAAGCGTTTATCAGACATTTGGCATTGAACTCATTCCGGAAGTGAATATTTATTAGATTTCCAACAAAATATTTCTTTAAAACAATGAAAATCTTTGGTTTAGTCGGCTATCCACTTTCCCACTCTTTCAGTCCGTTTATTTTTCAAAAAATCTTTGAACGGGAGAAAATAACCGGTTGTGTTTATCAATTGTTTGAACTTAAAGAATTAAATGGTATCGGGGATTTTTTAATACAGCATTCAGAAATAGCCGGATTAAATATCACCATTCCCTACAAGCAACAGATCATTGATTTTCTGGATGAAAAAGATGAGATAGCAGAGCAAACAGGGGCTGTTAATACAGTTAAAATTTTTCGGCAAGGGAAAATCATTTACCTGAAAGGTTATAATACGGACGTTACGGGTTTTGAACAGTCTTTAAGGGATTTTGTACCACCGGATATAAGCCATGCTTTGATTTTAGGCAACGGTGGAGCTGCCAGAGCGGTTCAGTATGTTTTCAAAAAAATGAATATCAATTATTTAATCATCAGCAGAAAAAAAACTGAAAACAGCCTGAGATATACTGATTTAAATAAGGATATTTTTGACAAATATCATCTGATAATAAATTGCACGCCATTGGGTATGTTTCCCAATACAGATTCATTTCCTGAAATACCTTATCATTTTCTCAATAAAAGGCATTTTTTATTTGATATGGTGTATAATCCGGAAGAAACACTGTTTTTACTGAAGGGGAAAAAAATGGGATGTCAGACCATGAATGGGATGAAAATGCTTGAGAAACAAGCTTTTGAGTCTTTCAGAATATGGTTTGGCATTTAGAAGACCCCAATTTATCATAAAGCCTGATCAGACAAGCATTTGTTTTGCTATGAATAAATATCGGAAATTTTTCCTATATTGGCAGGCTTAAAAAAATGCGCAAAAGCTTTGTAAATACTGTATTTCTCCTCGTCATTTTACTGCTTTGCTTCAGTAAAATTGCGTTTTCTCAGAAAGAAGGGAATATCTGGTATTTCGGAGGCAAAGCAGGAATAAGCTTTAATTCAGGATCTCCTGTGGCGCTGACCAACAGTGCCATGTTTCAATATGATGGCTGTGCTACCATTTCCGATAGCAACGGGAATCTGCTCTTTTATTCAAATGGGGTGGATGTCTGGAATAAAAACCACACCATTATGGACAACGGAAACGGATTGTTAGGTGGTTATGCTTCGACACAGTCGTGTGTAGCAGTGAAAAAGCCAAAGTCAGATTCCATATATTACCTTTTCACAGTTGATGATGTAGCCGGACCAAATGGGTTCTGCTATTCAGTTATCAGCATGAAAAGGAACGGGGGTTTAGGAAAGGTTATTTCAAAAAATACCAAGCTTCTGTATCCGACCACTGAAAAAGTTACGGCTGTTCGTCACCGAAACAAGACAGACATCTGGGTAATTACCCATGGATGGGACACCAATGCCTTTTTTGCCTATCTGGTAACACCCAGCGGAATCAGTTCAACACCGGTAGTCAGCAGTGTAGGAACAAAGCATAGTGGTTCCCTTACCCGAACCGCAGGTTATATGAAAGTATCTCCCAACGGGAAAAAAATTGCCTGGGCTATTACCACTTACAATGGCATTGTCGAAATTCTTGACTTCGATGACTCGACAGGAAAGGTTTCTAATCCGATAACCTGTACATCGATAAAAGACCCATACGGAATAGAGTTTTCACCGGATGGAACCAAATTATATGTCAGCTCCCGTGCATATAAAGAAATTTACGAGTTCTTTCTGGAGGCCGGTTCTGCTTATGAAATACTCAATTCGATGATAAAGGTCGCCACCAGTGCTGCCCAGCTTGGCGCCATGCAGGTAGCTATTGACGGGAGAATTTACGTAGCAAGGGAAGACAAGTATCTTGGAATCATCAATGCCCCAAATGCTTACGGAGCCGCCTGCAAATATGTGGACAAAGCCTTTTATCTGGCAGGAAGAGATAGTAAGTTCGGTCTTCCGACATTTAACCAAAGTTATTTTTATAATCCTGAGTATCAGTTCAAAAACTTTTGTTATGGCGACAGTACCGAGTTTATTGTAACCAGTTCCAGTCTGGTCGATTCTGTCAGGTGGTATTTTGGCGATGCGGCCTCATCTGACAAATCAAGCAATAAACTGATTGCAAAGCATAAATATACCTCATCAGGTATTTTTACGGTGAACCTGGTTGTCTATCTTATTACCAGCGCTGTAGACACACTTTCATGGACCATTAAGATTCATCCCAAGCCCAATGCCAGTTTCAATATCAACGACAGTACACAATGTCAGAAAGAAAATCAGGCATTTATGATTAACAACACCACTATAATTGATGGAACCTTTAAGTCTTACTGGGATTTCGGAGACGGAGACACGAGCAGTGCAGCCAATCCGCTCCATAAGTTTAAATATGAAGACACCTTTACTGTTCAATTAATCACGGTTTCGGATAAAGGCTGTAAAGATACCTTTTACCGAAAAATGGTCGTTTTTCCTTCTCCCAAGCCTGATTTCGACATGAACGACAGTGCACAATGCTTCGACAGGAATAAATATGAGTTTACCAACAAAAGTACAATCAGCAGCGGAAATTTAATGTACGACTGGGATTTTGGCGATGGAGCCACTTCCAAAATGACGCATCCGACCCACATTTATACCGTAGCAGATACCTTTACTGTTACATTAGTGGCAACCTCCGATCATTATTGCCGTGATACTGCTCAAAAGAAAACCTACATCATGCTTTATCCCACGCCCATCAGCGCTTTTGCCATTGATGATTCCTTCCAGTGCTTGTATGGGAATAAATTCATGTTTACCAACAACTCTTTTCTCACCACAGGTACCATGACTTTCCGCTGGTCTTTCGGAGATGGGGATTCTTCCTATGCTACTGATCCTCAACATGTTTATACAAATGATGGGGTTTATAATGTTAAGCTTACTGTCATCTCCGATAAAAACTGTAAAGACCATAAGGTTAAAAAAGTATATGTCAATCCGATGCCTGATGCATTTTTTACTGTGGACGATTCTGCCCAATGTCTGAGAAATAATCAGGTGAAATTTACCAATAAAACCAAAATCAATTCGGGAATAGTAAATTATACATGGGATTTCGATGACGGCAATTATTCCAATCTTGTCAATCCCGACCATAAATTTGCTTATTACGATACATTTGTTGTTTCTTTGCTTACCGTTTCGGATGCTGGCTGCCTCGATTCCTTTAAAAAGCCCATTGTTATCTATCCCATGCCAATCGTTGATTTCAGTATTAACAAAACACAACAATGCCTGCAAGGAAATGTTTTCCAGTTTACCAATGAATCTACCATCGGCTATGGAAAAATCATTTCCAATCAGTGGAGTATGGGTGACGGTAAAAAATATACTTCTTCCAATGCTCTCCATAATTATTCCACGCCCGGCAATTACGATGTCCTTCTCACCCTTGTCAGCGACAACGGTTGCCGTGATTCCATTACCAAAAAGGTATTTGTATTTCCGATGCCAAAAGCCAATTTCAGCATTAATGATATTGACCAGTGTCTGAGCAAAAACATTGTTATATGTAAGGATTCTTCGAAAATCACCTCCGGAACCATAGCGGCAAGAATCTGGGATATGGGTGACGGTACTACATATACCGACCAAAACATTTTTCACAACTATACCGTTTCAGATACTTTCGACATTAAGTTAAAGGTTGTCTCCGATCAGGGATGTTTCGATTCACTGATTAAAAAGGTGCTTATTTATCCGATGCCAAAAGTCAACTTTGATGTGTCTGATCCCGACCAATGCCTTTCAGGTAATATTTTCAGTTTTCAGGACAAAACAACCATTTTCCCCGGAGTCATTCAGCAATTAAACTGGTCATTATCAGATGGATACAAAACCAATGTGCCTTCTTTTAACCGTTCATTTACAAAAGCAGATACTTTCACTGTCAAACTGGTGGCTGTTTCAGGAGTAGGTTGCCGCGATTCCATCATCAGACAGGTTTATGTCAGACCAATGCCTAAAGCCGATTTTACCATCAACAATCCTCAACAATGCCTGTCGGGCAATAACTTCAGCTTTTCCAATAAATCGACAGTTTCATACGGTTCAATAATCTCAAACTTCTGGACTTTTGGAGATGGAGGAAACAGTTCAGCGCTCCATCCGGTTTATACCTATTCAAACGACAACACTTATGGGGTTAAATTATTGATAACCAGTAATTTTGGTTGCCGCGATTCTGTTGTCAGGAATGTAACCGTATTTCCCATGCCAAAAGTTGATTTTAACGTTAATAACCCATGTCTTGACAAAACAACCTTTTTAGAAGATAAATCGACCATCAACCCTCCCGGCATTATTAACCAGTGGCTCTGGAAAATAAACGGAACCGATCTTTCGACCTCCCAAAACACTCAGCAAACCTTTACAAATCCAGGCATTTATGAAGTTACCTTGTTTGCCACCTCAAAAGACAATTGCCAGTCGTCAGCCACCAAATATTTCAGAATAGCCGAGCATGTTACTCAAAATTCAGTTGTCCGGTCAACAGTGATACATGACGATGAGATTTTAACGGAATGGACACCTACTACTTCAGGTGCTCCACTCTACTATATAATCGAACGAAGTGATAATGGTCTCACATACGGTGCCTTAGCCAACCTGCCTGCCGGAACATTCAGCTTCAGGGATAAAAATGTTGATGCCTCTACCAATTCATATTACTACCGTGTATATGTCAGGGATAGTTGCGGATATACCACATCCCCCTCAAA
Source organism: Sphingobacteriales bacterium (assembly GCA_012517435.1). Lineage (NCBI taxonomy): Bacteria > Pseudomonadati > Bacteroidota > Sphingobacteriia > Sphingobacteriales > Sphingobacteriales bacterium. Next base: position 16,145 of record JAAYUY010000042.1, read on the forward strand.
TATCGGCAAAACCATCCGCCTGACCGTTAATACCGATGGAGATTCTCCCTTATTGCAGTGGAATGCTTATGAAGGCTGGGACAATGGTGTTGATTATCAGGAAATTGAATTAAAAGATGAAAACGGGTATTTCAAAACCATTGAAAAGGTAAATGACAAAACCTTTTACTATCTGGATTTAAAAACCACAACTTTACTCAATGAATATTGCTACCGGATAACCGCACATGAGAAAAACAGTGGAGTTTATTCCAATTCCAACGAAGTATGTGTTTCAGTTCCATTACTGCTTTGGCCACCAAATGCTTTTACTCCAAATGGTGATGAGGTAAATGATGAATTTCTTGTTCAGGGAAAATATGTATCCTCCTTTAACATACAGATTTTCAACCGTTGGGGTGAATTGATGTTTGAAAGCAAAGACATGAACAAAAGCTGGGATGGTAAATTTAACGGGCAGTTATGTCCGAATGGACTTTATTACTACCGCATAGAAGCAAAAGGAACTAAAAACCAGGTAAAAATTGTAACCGGTACCCTTCATCTCCTTCGATAATGATGACCAAAGAAGAACAAATTCAATTCATCGGCAATCAAATCAGCAGGCTGGATGAATTATTATCGGCTTGTTATCAGAATTGTTCGGGCTTTTATGTTGATTATCAGGAATATCTCCAATTTATGAAAGAGATCAACCACTTTTTTGAGGAGAATCTGGATAACGGGCATCCCATTGTAAACGAATTCAGGGAAATAATTACAGACAATAAAAAACACAAAATTATTCAGGCAAAAGTCATCTTAAAAGAGTTGCAGGAAGAAATAGCAAAAGACGATTAAAGCCAGATGGTTCCGCCACAGCTGTCGCGCATCGCACCTGTTACGGAACTTAAACAATTTATTTCATTTCTGACTCTTAAAACCCCCAGAAAGGCAAATATCAAAGCTTCCTTAAATTCAATAATTTCAGGAGAAGGAATGACAATTTCAGCTTTTGTCTTTTGTGAAATCAGCTCCATCAGAAACTTATTGTAAGCACCTCCGCCACTCACCAGCACCTTTTTATTATCCCCGCTACTGATAACGGAAGATATCTGCCATGCTATGTGTTCGTAAAGCGTCCGGAGCAAATCATATCTATGAATGTTCACATCATTTAAAAAAGGCAAAAATTCTTTCTCTACCCATTCTCTCCCCAGCGATTTGGGAAAAGTCTGCTGATAATATTGAAGATTATTCAGCTTTTCAAGCAGTAAACAGTCAACCTTACCCTTCTTCCCGTTTCTGCCATCTTCATCATAAGGAGGATTAATCAGATTTAAAATAAAGTTAACAGGACAAATATCAAATGCAACTCTTTTATTCATGTCGCGGAATGAGATATTGGCAAAACCACCAAGATTCAGACAAAAGTCATATTCCTGAAACAGCAGTTCATCACCGATGGGAACAAGAGGGGCACCTTGCCCACCCAAAGCCACATCAGTAGTCCTGAAATCATTGATTACCATACATCCGCTTGCAGCCGAAAGGCTTGAACCATGACCCAGCTGGAAAGTAAATCCTTTTTCCGGCTGATGAAAAACAGTATGCCCTGATGATGCAATAAAATCAACCTTTTCTCCTGATAAAAACGATTTTGCCTGCTCACCAAGATAGGTCCCATACTGACGATCAAGTCTGAGCAATTCTTCTCCCCGTAGATGGTGTGCATGACGAAGGTTCTCTTTCCAGCTTTCTGAATAGGGGATAGTTTTAGCTCTTAAAATCCGGAAACTCCAGTACTTATCGAACTTAAAACGGCACAATGCCAGATCAAGTCCATCCAGTGAAGTCCCCGACATCAGACCAAGTACGATGTATTCATTTTCTCCCTGATTCATCATGAAAACAAAAATTCATCAAAAAAATAAGCTCTGCGGGTATTCAAAACACTTAAATCGTAATTCCCATCATGATAAAGGGCAAAGCCAAACCTGATTCTGTCATTTCTGAAATCAGTGATAATATTAAAATCTTCAAGGAGTTTTGCCAGTTTTGAAGTCTGAACGGCTGAATCCAACTGAAAGCTAAAGAAATGGCCATGATTTGCCAGATCTCTGAAAATCAATCTTTTCTTATTAATTAAAGGATGGTCATACTTACTGACTTCTTCCAAAAAAGCTTTCTGTACAAAACGAATATGATTTTGAATCTTTTCAATAGAAATATTTTCCTTTTCAAACAATCTGAAGACACTCAGGAGCCTGTAAAGCGGAGAAAAATCCATGGTTGCACCGGCAAAGGCATAAGCATTTTCAGCATATTCCACTTTCCCCTGAAAACTTGCATTCAAGGAATCAAAATGGGCAAACCAACCCGTATTCCATGGCCTGAATTTTTGATTTACAGGAACATGCATAAAACAACAACCCTCTCCTCCCTGTGCATACTTATACGAGCCTGCCAGATAAAAAATGCGATGCTCAAAATCCTGAATATTGACAGGTATGGCCATAAATGCATGATAACCATCAATGGCAATCAGGGCATCTGAATCTTTTATCTGATTGATAATCTGACAAATATCACTTACCACCCCTGAATTAAAAAACACATGGCTCAGAAAAACCAAATCATAATTTTGCGAACGAAATTGCGAAATAAAACGCTCTTCAAAACTTTCGAAAGGTTGTGTACTTACTCTATCTATCTGAAAATGAGCATATTCAGATAATCTGTCTATTTGTCGTCTGAAACTATGAAACTCGCTGTCGGTAGTCAGAATACGGACAGGTCTTCCAGGCTCAAAACAGGACAAAAGCCTGACAACAAATTCATGTGTGTTGGGAGCAAAAACAATTTGGGACGGATCAGATGTTCCCAGCACTTTTGATATATAAGCCTGAGCCTCCGGTATTTTCACAGAAAAGAAATAATCCCATTTGCGGTCAACCAAGCGGGCACTATCATCCCAATAGTCCAGCATAGCCTGACGGGTTACATCCGGCCAGTAATAATGACTATGACACGCAAAATGTTGAATACCTTTATTTTGTGCTAAAAACTGACTGTAAAATCTTTGATACATCACTTTTTCCTGAGTTGTGGAAAGTAACAGATCTGTTGATTCTGAGGAGGCAAATATTCTTTCCAGTTGGTTCCTCCGGTTCCCTTTTCTTCATTCTCCATCTGCCTGCTGATAACTGAAAAATGAATGGTTTTCCAACGTTGATTTATTTCATAATCAAACTCATACAGTAAATTACGGATGTCCTGATTATTTGTTATCAATTGTAATACCTGCTGATCCGCTTTGTTCTGGGGTTGATACTGAAAAAACAGAAAGTACAGATTCCTTTCTTTCAGGGAATGTGCAAGCTCAATTAATGTTTTATCATACTTTTTCTCAAAGGCTTCAAGCGTTTTCGACTTTTCCTTTCTTCTTCCACTTTCAGTAATCCATCCACCAAATTTCCAGTACAAGCCTTCATAAAGCTCTTCAATGGTATTCAGTGGAGAGTATTTGTTAAGTACCTGAGGATGAAGTAATTGATACAATGAAGTTGCGTAAAATTCAATTTTTCTCAATGCAACCGACTGAAATCCACTTGCCGGCACCAAGGCATTTCTGAATTGTAAAAACTCCCCTTTTGAAAGAAACTGATTCGGTTTTCCGGCTTCTCCGGGTTGCATGATATTGAAACTATCCGTAACCTTATGGCAGTAATTAACGACCCTTCCTATTCTTTTTATCCAGTTTTCAGCATGTAAAAATTCCTTCCGTTCAAGGCAGGTCAGTTTTTCAAGTTCATGCAATATCAGTTTAAAATATAACTCCGTAATCTGATGATAAACAATAAAAATCATTTCATCATCAAAGTCAGTTTTGGTTTGCTGAAGATTTAGCAAAATTTCAAGCTGAAGATAATCCCAGTAATTAACTCCCTTCTGATGATAAAAACCCGTCAGCGCATTCCTGAATTCATCAGGATTTGCCTGAAATTTTTTCTTGAGGTTTTGTATGATTTGAAATTCTTCCTGATTCAGCATAATGTTTGTCAATAATCCTAATAAGTAAATCCCATCAGTGATTTAACTTCCTGAAGTGTCTTAGAGGCTGTTTCTCTTGCCATTTCATTCCCCTCAGAAATGATTTTATTCACATAATCAAGATTCTGAAGCAAATTGCTTCTCTTTTCTGAGATAGGTTTCAAAAGTTCAATGATTACTTCAGCAGTTGTTTCTTTCAGGTTTTTGTACATCAGGTTCCCTGATTGGTAATCTTTCATCATCTGGTCGTACAAATCATTCCGGCCACAGGCTTTGATGATTTCAAAAAGATTCCTGACCCCGGGACTCATTTCTCCATCAGGAGTCGTCCCCATATCGGTTACTGCTTTTTTAACTTTATTCCGTATCGTCTCTTCATTATCGAACAGGCCGATATAGTGTTTATCTCCGAGACTTTTGCTCATTTTTTTTGTAGGATCGGCAAGGCTCATGACCTTGGCTGTATTTGTAAATAATGGCTCCGGTAAGGGGAAATATTCTCCAAAAAGATGATTAAAACGCATGGCAATATTTCGCGAAAGCTCCAGATGCTGCTCCTGGTCTTTGCCAACCGGCACATAATTAGCCTTATATATCAGAATATCAGCAGCTTGCAATATCGGATAATTGAACAATCCGGCAGAAATGAAATAATCTTTTGATGATTCCTGCAGGTATTGCGATTTATCCTTAAACTGAGTCATTCGCCCTAATTCGCCATAGCTGGTAACACAGTTAAGTAGCCACATCAGATAAGTATGTTCAGGCACCATCGACTGGATAAAGACAACTGCCTTTTGTGGGTCGAGGCCACAGGCCAGCAGGGCAATATACATATCCAAAGTGTTGTTTTTCAACTCTTCAGGATTGTATGGCATCGAGATGGCATGAAGGTCTACCACACAAAAAAAACATTCATATTGGTTCTGAAGTTTTACCCAGTTTTGTACTGCTCCGAAATAATTACCGATATGAATCTTACTGGTTGGTTGTATGCCGGATAAAATTCTGCTCACAAAAAATACTTGAGAATGTTAAAACCTGAAATTTAAATTTTCTGCAAATTTAAACGAAATGCCTTAACTGACTTCCTCTTTTTCCGGACTATCGGTGTTCTTTCTGCAGCCAAGATTGAAAAAAACTATCATTAATACCACAACAACTACGAGGAAAATACTTACCGCAAAAATTAAAGGATAATTGTTATTAATTGCATTCCAGGCAGCTATGCCTTCCACCTTCACCGGCCAGGTAATTTTCGCATTTCCCTGTTTGCAGTAAATATCTATTGATTTTGGTTGATAATTGGTATAATCCTTCAGAATGATTTCTGACCAGACCAGCAAGGTAATTTCTTCTCCCGGAATTAATTCATCAATAGTTATATGATTCTGAAAATCTTCAAATTCAATGTCTCCTTTCTCATAATCAATCAGATATTTTCCCTTGCTTTTCAAATCGATGTTAATATCGATGGCTGTCTCATCTCCATTATTGATGAGCGTAATTTCATAATAAGTGTGGTATTTTTTAATAAAATCAGCGTAAAGCTTTAAAAAATCATAGGAAATAGCCTTATATAATGCTTTCGCATTTTCGTTGGTGGGCTCTTTCAGTGGCAGGTTATCCTTAATTTTCATCATTAATTCAGACTCCTTATCTGGTGGAACAGAAAAATCAATATTAGGCGGAGGACTGAAAGGATACACCTCGATGTTCGCTTTTAATGAAAAAGATTGCCGTTGCTGTAAATAGTTATAAATCAGAATAGATATGGCAATCAGAAATATAAAGGCAGATATAAGTCCGAACCAATGCCAGAAAGTATATCTTACTGCTGTTTTTACCATGTTTTTATTTTGTGGTAAAAATAAGACGAAGGCACACGAACTTGCAACTTATTTTTCAACAGGCTGAAATGGATAGCCCTTTGGCAAATATGAATTACATTTGAAGTCTTTAAAAAAACTATCAGGATGGAGAAAGAAACAAAACCTGAATATTTAAAGAAATTGAGTGAAAAAGGCTGGAGCGATGCCCGTGCCGGAAACTTGTCTTTTCATGGCAGAACGGAAGGATTTTCCCCTAAATACAAAAAAGAAATTCCTTTTGAGACAGCAAAATATCCTGCACTCATCGATCAACAACTGATGATCAGCCGGAAAGGAGCTGACCTCAATCAATATACTGAATTTATAAAAAACGATCTGCTATCTGTAAGATTTACAAATGATTATATGATTATTGAAGGGAATTCTGAGGAGCATGAGCTGAGCAGTGAATACCTTAGTCATTTTCTTCTTCATCAATACCTGATTCAAAACCATAGCGGAAAAAAATGCATTCTTCATGTTCATCCCGATGAGTTTATTGCCATCAGCCATTCTTC
>JAAYUY010000043.1 GCA_012517435.1 Sphingobacteriales bacterium
ATAAGATCCCATCGGAAAGCAGTTGCAATCCGGGTCAATACCTGTCCGACTTCTGTCATGTCCTTAGCCCTGAAAACCAGCCATGTCAGGCTGATGATATTAAAGGTGATGAAAATGGAAAGGAATCTTCCAAAAACCTGTTTTTTACTCTTTTTCAGGCGTTTACGAATATTTATTGTCCAGAATCGATGTCCCACGAGCAGAATTCCGTGCAGTCCTCCCCAAATGATGAACCGAATGTCAGCACCATGCCAGAGGCCGGTAAGCAGGAAAGTAAGCATTCCGGCAAAAAGATAGATTAAAAAATCAGTTCTGAAGAAAAAATACTTTTCTTTTTTCAGGCGTGAGGAAACAGCCAGTGCAAGGGGCATAAACAAAAAATCACGGAACCAGTTGGTAAGGCTGATATGCCAGCGTTTCCAGAAATCTGTAATGTTTTCGGCCTTATAGGGAGAATTAAAGTTGACAGGAAGACGGAATCCCATTAAAAGAGCGACTCCGATGGCAATATCAGTGTAGCCGGAGAAATCGCAGTAAATCTGAATACCATAGCCATAGACAGCCATCAGGTTTTCAAAACCTGTGTAGGATGAAGGCATGTCGAAAACACGGTCAATAAAATTAAATCCGATATAGTCGGCAATGACGATTTTTTTTATCAAACCTGTAATAATCAATAAAACAGCCCTGTTGAAGTCTTCTGCAGTCAGATGAAAGGGCTGCTTCATCTGGGGTATGAAAACAGACGAGCGGGTGATAGGGCCTGAGACCAGTTGCGGGAAAAAGCTTACAAAAAAACCATAGTCCATAAAGTTTTTTATAACATCCACCCGTTTTTTTGTCAGCTCGATGATATAGCTCAGGCTCTGAAAAGTATAAAAAGAGATACCAACAGGAAGAACAATACGGGTAATATCGAAATCGGTACCGAAGAAAGTATTGGTAAACTGAGAAAAAATATTGACCGGGGTTATACTATGATGAAGCATAGAGGAGAAAATACCAGCAAAAAAGTAAGTGTATTTAAAATAGCCAAGTATACTGAGGTTAACAAGAATACTCAGCCACATCAGTAGTTTACGCCCTGATTTTGAAGAAGTTCTGGCAATCAGAAGTCCGTTGGAGTAGTCGAAAACGGTGGTAAAAAGCAGGAGGAGAAAATAAAAGCCACTGGTTTTGTAATAGAAATAAATACTGACAAGGAAGAGGTAAGCATTTCTGAGGTTTTTACGGTCGTAAACGGCACAGTAACCGGTATAAACTATCAGGAGAAAAACCCAGAAATACATCTGAGTGAACAGTAGTGGCCTGTCGCTCTGGTAAAAAAAGATATGTTTCAGAAAGTCGTTCATCTGGATTTATTTCTTTCAAGAAAGTCGTCATAAGCTTTTACAAAGGCTTCAAACATCAGGTCGCCCTGCAGAATATATCCGTTGCGGTTGAGGTGTAAACGGTCGGCATTGGTCAATCCGTTTTTATTCCATTGGTTAATAGATCCGAAACCACCCATGAGCATATAAAAATCCCAGACAGCCGCGTGATGTTTATCAGCCAGTAAACGGATGATTTTACATGCTTTTTCATTATTGGGATTCAGATACTTATTACCCCTGTAACTGTCTCCCGGAGTGGTCAGCAAAACCGGAGTTTCGGGAAAAACAAGCCTTATTTTGGTCAGCAGCGAATCGTAGTAAGTGAAAAACATTTGTTCATCAAAAGATTTAGCATAAGCATCATTGGTCCCCAGCGAAATAATAATCCAGTCGGGATTAATGGCCTGTAATTCCTTACTGAAATAGGTACATTTCAAGAATGCCCTTGTATCGGCACCATTAACTCCCACCGAGCTGTATGTGATGCCCGGATCATTGTTTTCAAAAGAAATTCCATGCAGGATAAATGGTTTATTGATGCTATCTGTTCTCGTTATCAGCAGGTCGATACGGTCGAGGTAACTGTCAAGCAACAGCTCGGTATAACCTTCATCAACTTTATGATTTTCAATGATATTACCATTAAAATTACTTAGGCTGAAATGGACAGAAACTTCCTGAATATTATAGAATATGCGTATTTTGTTAAAAGTCAGCAAAAGATAGGAACTGTTATTAAAGGAAATGCTCAGGTCGGCAGGATTGCTGAGAGTGCTGATACTGATACCCGCCACACCCAGTTCACATACGGGTGAAACTGAAACATTACGGCACCTTTCCCAATTAGTGGAAGAGGAAGATTTATAATCGGGAGGGCCGTTTGTCTTTGCAACCGAATAAGGAAAAATAAAGCCTCTCCCTGAAACGGTGTTCTGAAAAAATTCCTGCATCCTCTTACGCATTTCACCGGGGAAAAAATCGGCCTGAATGTGTGAGTCTCCGAAATGAAAAATCTGTATCTGCCCTTCTCCTTTCAGAATCAGCCTGTTAAATTTGCCAAACAATCGGTCATAGTACTTCATGCTGTTTCCCCTGAAATCGAAGTAATTCTGGCTATATTGGATGAAATCATATTTTTCCGGGGAAAAAGGGTAGTCCTGTCCGTGTAATGACCATCCTAAAAATAGAAAGAAGGATAAGCTAACGATATGATTAATTTTTGCCATTTCTGGTTTTAAGAGAATCTGATTTTGGGATGACAATGGTTTTCCTCGATTTTATATAATCTTCATATTCAGCGAGTAAGGCATTAATAAACATTTGGGCGATGATTCTTGCTCCTTCCGGATTGAAATGGGTGAAGTCGGTAGAAGCCAGAGGAGGATTGGCAAACACCCAACTGGGCATGGAGTTTTTACCGCCCATTGCTTCGTAGGTATCCCAGAATCCACATTCTGCCCTGAAAGCAGCATTTCGCTGTGCATCACGTATTTTTTCTATATTTGGCAGGCTTTCATATCCTCCTCCTTCTTCACTCTTGCGTGCCATATCTGAAATGCCAATCACAATAATACTCATCTGAGGATTTGATTTTTTCAGGCTGATCAGGTTTTTATAAAGCCATTCCTCATAAAATCCATAATCTTCCACAATATTTGGAGCGACATTTACCCCGAATTGTAAAATCAGCAACCTGACCTTTTCGCTCTGATAAAATTTTGACAAAAGTTTCAGGTCAGTACGGTTAAAATCGACCCCTGAACTTCCTCTCATTGGAATATTGTCAACAGCAATGCCGCTGGAGTTATCGAGTGAAAGGCCATAGACCACAGGACTGGTGCCCGACCTGAATTTAACGGTGATCTCTGAAGGCCTTTCCCTGAAATAGCAGGTGTATTTTTTCAATTCATAAAAAGGAGGAAGCGTATCGACAACCATCAGATTTTCTTTATTATACACTTCGATGATCAGGGGCTTTTTGTTTTTTCCGAGGTAGATCGACAAATGATCAAAGTCTCCCGTGCGAGAATATGCCCTTGAAGAAGGAGTCAGCTTCACCCATGCGCTTGTCATCATGCTGTCGTTATCTGAACTGTCTATTACGGAAGTGGAAAAACGGCAGAATGAAAGCATAGGGCCAAACTGTTTTCCGGTTTTGGTTGTATCGTGGCGGCCAAAAATGGTGTATCTTGACCAGTTTGGGGAGCAGCTTTTATTGACAGACAGCGTAGGCGTTACATCCAGCACGGGTAAAAGTCCTGTCCCTGAACCACCGAACAGGCTCTGAAGATTGTAGCGTATCGTACCGCTCATCCGGTCGCCTTCTATCTGAGAATCACCATAATGCATGATACGTATTAATTCGGGTTCATTTTTGAGTTGAAACAATGCTTCCAGAAACTGAAAAATAACACTTCGGTTATTCCCTGGAAATTGCAGACGGTGTAGTTTTGCCCGCATTTCAGCACTCAGGTTGGTGTCGATTTGGTCAGGATATTGATTTATTTCAACTACTCCGGTATCGCTTCCTCTGATTATCTTACTGATATCGGTATAGGTAATGGTTTTTGGAAAGATAATATTTTTTAACCCGGGAAATTTCAACTGAACAGAATCTGTTACTGAAATGCCGTTTTTTGGAAAAAAATATGCAATAACCAATAGAAACAAATAAATCAGACTCATAAATCCTAATATCCTGACTGGTTTCATCAAGATGGGTTTAGGTTATTTCTTTGGAATTTTCAGCTTTTGACCGGGTTTAAGGCTTCGCGAGTTGGTGATGCCGTTTAGCCGCATAATTTCCTGCTCCGTTACGTTTGTATACAACTTTGAAATTGACCAGATGGTTTCACCCGATTTGACAGTATGATAAAAATACTGTCCGGTGTAAGCAGGTTTTTGTGTGTTGGCTGATGGTGATTTCAGATTTTGTTTCTCATCAAAACTCATGGTATTGATGTTTTTATAGTAAGAGGCTTTACTTTTTGGAACATAAATTACAAGTTTTTGTCCCGGACGAATCAGGTTGCGGCTGAGGTTGTTCCATTGCCTGATAGAACTGATACTGACATCAAACCAGGTAGCTATGTATCCGAGATTATCTCCCGTTTTAACAGTATAATAAACGGCTACAGTATTGGAAGGTTTTTCGGGTTCCCGTGGGGTGTAGGTTTTTACCACCGGTTTCTGAGGTTCAGGCACTATTATGGTATCGGAAGTGGTATCGGCTGCTGGCTGTTGAATATTATAGATACTGTCTTCCAGATCTATAAATAATGGGCCGAAGTTTACCGGCAGCCTGAATGGATACTGTTTGGTTTTTGCCGGGATAATATCCGTTTTATACTGCGGATTTAAATAACGGAGCTGGTCAACAGGGAGGTTAAGTAAGTCAGCAATGCGGGAAATGCTGGCCTCGTTTCTGACCATTACAGTGTCGGTAATCAACGGAATATCAATGGGTTTCTTTTGAAGATTATGTTCTTCATAATAATTCATCAGGTACAATGCTGCAATAAAGGAAGGAACATAGCCGCGGGTTTCCATCGGGAGATACTTGTAAATTTCCCAGAAAGTATTTTTCCCGTTTGCTCTTCTGATGGCTTTGTTGACATTACCCGGACCGCAATTGTAGGCAGCTATGGCAAGACTCCACTCTCCGTAAAGTGAATACAGCTCGCTCAGGTATTCCGCAGCCGCATAGGTTGATTTCAGGGGATCTCTTCTTTCATCTACAAAGCTGTTGATCTCAAGGTTATAGATTTTTGCAGTGGTGTACATAAACTGCCAGATGCCGGTAGCGCCTGCCCGTGAAACTGCATTCGGATTTAAAGCAGATTCCACTATCGACAAATATTTCAGTTCAAGGGGTAGTCCATAAAGTGACAGCACTTCTTCAAACATGGGGAAATAATAATCTGTCAATCCCAGCATGGCTTCAACAAAATTCCTTTTTTTCAGTGTGTAAACATCGATATATGCCCTCACAATTTTATTGTATTGCAAAGGAATCACTGAGGAAATATCGTTCAACCTTTTTTCAATAACTTCATCAGGCTCAACAGGAATCTGATCTGATTTTTTTGCCCCGTTTGTTTTGCTCTGAAGTTTTAATGCCTGTCTGATATAATACAGATTGGCAAGACTGTCGAGATTATCCAGAAACTGCGTTGTAATGATGGGGTCTGTTCCTATGGTATCCGGATTTTCCTGTGCCAGATTTTCAGTAGGAATAAGAAACAGAATCAGTATAAAAGTGGCGAATAGAAAACGCATGGTTCATTTTTTTCAGCCCGCAAGCTAAGGATTTTTTGTTATGCAATTGAAAAGATAATATTGGCCAACATTGTAGAGATTTGCCGAACAAAAGGTCAGGATATGTTGTCATGGTTTGTCGGGTAAAACATAAAGCCTTTTGACTGAATAATTGAAGTTGTTGGTGATTTTAAGCAAGTAGAAACCCGGCTTTAAGTTAAACCCGGCCAGAGAAACCTGCTTTTTTTCTCCGGGTTCGACAATTTTACCCAGATCTCCCGAATCATAAATAACCCTACCTGAAAGATCAGTGAGGGTGATGTTTTTTATATAAAGTTGCTCAAGAAACTGAATCTCAAATGTTTCGGAGATTGGGTTGGGCATGACGATGAATTTGGTGCCTTCTTCGAAAGGAATATTTTTTTTGATGAGCAAATTACTTGCTGAAATAATATGATAATAGGGATCAAAAATCAGTGTATCGGCCTGAAAGGCCAGGTCGATATCGAAAATCTGGGAATTGTACTGAGGATATAAAACCAACAGGCTGTCCTGATACAGCCCTTTTGCCAGCAATGGAACAGGGTTGCTGAAAAAACTGACCGATGGATGTGAAGTAAACTGTTCGATCATAATCGTCAGGTGGTTTTTGACAGGGTAATAAGTGATTTTGTAAGATGGAAAGCCTTCTCCATAAATCCAGTTTTGAAAGAAAGAAGACAGATCCTGACCCGACACCTGTTCAAAATGCTTTCTCAGGTCATCGGTGCGGGCATAACTAAAGCGTAATGAAGGGTCATTGAGGTAATTTCTGACAGCAGTAAAGAAGGCAGATTCGCCCAACATAAAACGAAGCATGTTAAGCACCATGGCACCTTTCTGGTAGGAGAGGCGGTAATTAAACACCCTGTTGACGCTCATGGTGTCGCCTGCAGGCACAAAAACAGAGCCTCCAGGCTGGGAGGTAATGCTGCTTATTCTGTCGCGAAGCAGGTTGAGATAGGTTTGTGGCGTTTGAAAACGTTGAGTTACCAGGCCATCGCAAAAGGTAGCAAAACTTTCATTCAGCCAGATGTCCTGCCAGCTGTTGCAGGTGATATAATCGCCAAACCACTGGTGAGCCAGCTCATGGGCAACCAGCATCTCACTGAAATGCCCCATGAAACTCATGGTCTGATGTTCCATGCCTCCGTTACGCCCAAACTGTGCATGTCCGTATTTTTCTTTATCAAAAGGATAGAATCCGAATTTTTCGATGTAAAACTGCATCACATCAATGGTATGCTGGATGTTGCTGCGAAAACCTGCTACAGATTCAGGATAAATGTAATTCAGTATTTCAAGAGATTTATTGTCGTAAAATACCCAGTCTGAAAACCGGGTATAGTTTGTTACAGCAATGGCAACCAGATAGGCAGCTATCGGATAACGGTGTTTCCAGTGGCAGTAATAATATAAAGAGTCCTCATTTTCAGAAACAAGAATGCCATTACTGGCCGCCAGATTTCCTTTCAGGGTTTTAATAAAAATGTCCACTGAATCTATTTTATCATTGAGGCTATGTTTGCATGGCCACCAGTCGCGGCTGCCATAAGGTTGCGAAAGTGTCCAGATGATAGGGATATTACTGTTATGAATATCTTTTACAAAAGAGCCTGAGCCATTGTTTTCAGGTTGACCGTGATAGAAAACGGATATGGAGTCCAGCTGGTTTTTCCTGATAAATACGGGAAGTGTAACTCTCAGAATACCAGATGTTTTATGCAGAAAAGCAATTTTTTCTCCATGAAAAATAACAGAGTCAACAGTGAGGTTGTGTGTGAGTTCAAACTCAAGAAAATCAATGCTGTCGTTGACTGCCTTAAAAAGCGACATTACCTCACCTGTAATGTAATATTCATTGGGATTGACAAACCACGAGAGCCGGTGATATTTCAGGTCGTAATTTTCTGCAAATCCGTTACCACGGTAAGTCTCAGAAAGATGGTTCAGAGAATAAAGCTGCCGGAGTGGATAATCACAGTCATTTTCCTGTGCTGTAATTGAAGAAGTCAGGATAAAAAGAAAAATATAGATGGCAAGGATTTTCTTCAAAGCATTAATTTTTCTGCAAAGTTAATCCTGCCCGGAATTTCCTGAAACAGTTATCTTAACAGCTTCATCTGCTTTTCAAAAATTCGCTGAAATGACCGTAATTATTGTCCAGACGTATATAATGTTCTTCTTTCTGGTCAAGAGCGGAAAGGCTTTCAGGCAACTCAGGTTCAAATCCAAGCAGGCTGACAATTTCTTCCGGAAATTTTGCCGGATGTGCCGTCTCAACTGAAACGCATAACTTGTTTTCATTTTCAGGATGTTTTTGAAGAAAATCTAGCAATCCTGCCCAGCCTACAGCCCCGTGAGGTTCCAGCAAAAGATGGTGTTTCTCCCATGCTTCAACGATGGTCTTTCTGGTTTGTTCATCGTTAACAGAAAGGGTGTAAATATCTTTTTTCATCTGAATAAGGGAGGGGAGAACCGACACATTTGCCTGATGATCCATCATTCCCGAATAAAAATCGAACAATCGTGCCATATTGGACGGATGACCTACGTTCATGGCTGTGGATATGCATTTTCTCGAGGGTGAAATAATCCTGTAATCAGAAGTTTGAATAAATACCGGAAAGACATCATTGCTGTTCGTGGCAATCACAAACTTTGATGCAGGGAGCCCCATTCCTTTTGCTATCATTCCACCCATCATGTTACCAAAATTTCCGGATGGCACCGAAAAAATAATCCTGCCATCGTCTGACTTCTCTCTTAATCTTGAATGGGCATAAAAATAATAAACCGACTGTGGCAGCAGCCTGCCGATATTGATGGAATTAGCTGACGATAACCTGAGGTCTTTTAAGGATTCATCCGCAAAAGCCTTTTTTACCAATGCCTGACAATCATCAAAATTTCCTTTGACTGCGATGGCTGTAACATTTTCACCAAGCGTGGTCATCTGCCTGCGCTGGCGGTTGGTAATTTCATTGTCAGGAAAAAGTACTACGACATCAATGTTTTCCATTTTATAAAATGCACTGGCAATCGCTCCACCGGTATCCCCGCTGGTGGCAGTCAGGATGGTCATCTTTTCATTGCTTTGCCTGAGAAAATAGCTGATGAATCTGGCCAGCATCAGGGCACCAAAATCCTTAAACGAAGCGGATGGCCCCTGATCGAGACGCATGACATACAGATTGTTATACACATTTTCAAGAGGAACTTCAAACCGGTAGGCATCTTCTGTCATTTGCTGCAATGATTTTTCATCAATCCCGGAGGCATAGTTTTTCAGGACGTGAAAAGCTATTTCGTGATAATTCATATCAGAAAAACCGGAAATCACAGCTTCAGACAGAGGGACAATAATATCAGGCATATACAGGCCTTTATCGGGAGCAAGCCCTTCCAGAACAGCTTCCCTGAAACTAACCTTACGGCTCTGTCGGTTGGTCGAGTAATACAAAACCATCTTTTAAATTTTGAAGTTCGAAAAATCAGATTTTGTCTAAACTTTGGCTTAAGTCGGCTATTATATCAGCCGGATCTTCTATGCCCACAGAAATACGGCAGAGGCATGGCTTGATGTCGGCCAGTTTACGTCCTTCTTCACCTTGCTGCTGATGCGTGGAAATGGCATTCAGTGTGGCCACTGTTTTAACGCGTCCCAGATCGGTTGCCCGCCAGATCATCTTCAATCCGTCATAAAATCTTCGGGTATTGACAGAATCATAAGGATTATCTTCCTTTATTTCGGCAGCGAGCATGAAACCATACATATTCTCATCAGTATCAGCCAGTTTCATGTATTTTTTTGCAATGTCATAAGCCGGATAGCTTTTCAGACCGGGATAATAAACACGGCTTATTTTGGGATGATTTTCGAGAAATTCAGCTACCTGCATGGCTGTACGGCTCATCTGGGCTACCCGCATCCGTAGCGAACGGAGGTCGTTCAGGGTAAGAATAGCGTTCATCGGGCTTATGGCCGGGCCGTTGTCGCGGAATGGCCAGAATTTAGCCCATGTGGCAAAGTCAGCTTTCATTTCATCACTGCCCACTTTGCTGACGATGTTTTTTCTTGCAGCAAGCAGTCCGATAATGGAATGGCCGCTGGCAGCAATTACTTTCGAGGCTGATTGGATGACAATATCAGCGCCAAGGGTTAGTGGGCGGGTTAATGCAGGTGAGGCACAGGTG
>JAAYUY010000044.1 GCA_012517435.1 Sphingobacteriales bacterium
GTAATCTGAAGTTGTCCGGGTGTAGGAAGCAGGTTCAGATGGGTGGTAACAATGATATTATTACTGCTGTCTTCATCAGCTTTTCCATTTGGCCATCCGGCTTTTACTTCTATCGAATAATTTGAGTCTGCACTGAAATGATAAGTTCCCAGCAAAAGGTTAATTGTCTGGAAATACTTTAGTTTGTTGAAATAGTATTTCGAACTGAATTGATTTTGATTGATTTTCCAGTAAATCATGATACTGTCGAGTGGGCTTTTTCCTCTGTTCTGAAGGCTGACTGATAGTTTATGTTGTCCGTCACATGAAGGGCTGCTGAATGAAGGGAAACCGTTTAAGGAAACGTCTGAGTTTTTAAGAATAAATTCATCAGCGCCTATATCTGGATACAGACTGTTTCTGCTATCTCCGTCTATGTCAGTTTTAACAGCAGGGAGGGGAGTTCCCGCTGAATCACAGGCTATGTCCTGGCAATGCAGGTCTTTTGTATCTTTAAACAGGGGAGACAGGTTTTTGGATTGTTTGTCCTGATTGCTGGCAGTAACCCAATCTGTAAATGATGTCCGTAAACCGTTCCAGTTCCCGAAATTGCTGCCAATTGTGTAAAGGATATTGAAATTGCTGGTAATATTGTTCGTGCCTGCCGCATTAATGACCATGGAGCCGCCTGTGTTGACGAAAATATTATTTTTGATGTCAATACCTGAGGTGGAAGATGTCATGTCGAGGACAGTCCCTGCATAATATTGATTTCCCTGCCTGAAAGTATTATGATAGACGTTGAAATTTGAACTGTTGTCGAGCATCAGGCAACGGGCATTCGTTTCTTTGCCATACATATCAATGAAATTGTTGGAAATCAGGCTCTTGTCGGTGGTAATACCCGGACTGGCTATCAGGTATATCCCTGAACTTCCTGAATTCAGGAATATCCTGTTCCTCCCGATTTGCCTGATATTGCTGCAGTAATAGGTATAAATTCCTGCATAATATGAAGCGCTCACATTATTATTAATAATATTTTGCTGAATATCGAGGTTTCTGAAATAAAGGCAATACAATCCGTATCCATATTGATTGGTAAAAATGTTGTTGAAAAACAAACAGTTGTTGTTGTAGCTTATATTGTCTTTTCCGGCCAGATAAATCCCGTATGAACCATCTGAAAAATAATTATTCCTGAAAACAAGGTTGGTATCCCTGAAATTATCTCCTGACATGGAAATCAGTGCAAATTCTGTTGATGTATTAGTAACTTTTTGTCCGTAAAATGCATTGCTGTCAAAAATCAGGTTTGCGTTTGTGCCGCTCAGTTCAATGATTTTACCATAAACATTTCCATCGGCAATGAAATTGATGTTTTGAATACTCAGGTTGCTGATACCGATTCTGAAGACATAATTTGCATACCAGTTGACTGCTCCGAATCGGACAACCACACTGTCCTGATTTGATTTTAATCCAATGATATTCAGTTTTTTAGGATAATAAAGGCCAGGAATGCTGTCAAGATTCAATTGTTCGGTATAAACACCGGGTTTAATAAGCAAGGTCAGGTTGTTGCATATTCCTCTGGATTGAATATCTGAGAATGCTTCTCCGATGCTTAGGTAATTGCCCTTGCCTTGTTTATCAATAATCAAAGTATCTTTGAATGCAGGCCATAATGATTTTTCCATGGAGTTGTTTTTGTAGTTCTGGTCGGTTAACCCTCCTGCAAATAAAACATTAACACTGACTTTCACTGGTTTGTTTAAAGGCATAAATACCATTCCGCCACTAATGTCAGTTTCTGCATCTGGCACAAGGTTGGTAATGTGGTAAATACTGTCAGTTAATTGATTATCAATATATAGTCGTGTTATAAAATTGAAGGCGGTATCTGTTCCGGCATTTTTTATTTTAATATGAACGGGAGCACTGTCTCCGGGACATAAAAGAGCAGCCGGTGAAAACTGTAATACGGCAAGGTCGCGGTTATAAAGAATCAACTCATCTGCTCCTATGGTGCAACGACCGGTATCGCGTATTTCTCCGTCAATATCTGTTGCTACCTCAGAAAAATATTTGCCTTTTCCGGCAAGCTGTTTTTCGCGGATATGCAGGTCGGTGTTGCTGTAAAAAAGTGGGTTGGCCACCATGGAATTGGTGTCCTGCTTTGAATATAATGACCAGATTGATAAGGTATTGCTCAGATAACCGTTCCAGTAACCAATATATCCGCTTGTATAATAACAATTATAATTGGCTGAAATAGTATCTGTTGTGAAAGTAATTAGTCCGAAACCAGGTCCTCTGTTCACCATGATATTGTTGAAAATATTAATGTTTCCGCAATAGCCGCTACTGTTCTGGATGTTGATACACCTGCCTGCACTTCCCAGTGTGGTACTGCTGATATGAATGTTATTGTGAAAAACATTGATAAAACTACAGGTTTCGATGAATATACCAATGGCAGCCGCATTTCCTCCCGGTGCTGTAAAATTATTTGTTACCCATGTTTCATTTCCCTTTGAAGAGTTGACTTTATTTAACAAAATACTGAATCCATTGGTATTATGACTGATTTTATTTGCCGATATCTGATTCGGGCCTGAACTTGCAGATAACTCTATCCCAATGAATTGTGTATGAAAGCTGTTGGTTTGTATAATATTTCCGGTGATGATAATTCCGTTTTGGTTTTCTGATTCTATGGCTGAAGCATATTGATTAAGGAATAAATTGTTGCTTATTCTGTTTCCTGCCGATGGTACTGTCGGGCCATTGATGAGTATGGCAGTAGAGCCATCATAAAAAATATTGGAGTCGATGAAAAATGAATCACAAATATTCCCTGAACCATATATAATGGCAAAATTATCTGATGTGGCATTTGTTTTAACGCCATAAAATGTATTTTTTTCAAAGGAAATGCGGGTGCAGTCTCCATATAATTCAATGATTCTTCCGGCATTTTGGGAGGAATTTTTAAAGTTCAGCTGGTTAAAGTTGATGTTACCGGCACTATCAATTCTGATGATATAATTTGAGTTGGTCAGAGCAGGGGAGTACCAGATGAGGACAGGTGAAGTATCGTAGGGTTCAAAAGTCAGTGAATAAAGTTGAGCGCCTGAATACCATTTAATGATAATCTGCTCATTGTAACTGCCACCTTTTATTTTAATGATGGTATTTCCGGAAATTCCCTGACTGATAATACTGTCAACAGCTTCCTGAATAGATTGAAATGAATCGGAACTGCTTTTACCAACAGTATAAATTCCTTTCATTTGAGGAAATGCATGAATGCTAAACAGTAAAGTGAAGATAAAAAGTAAAAGAAAGTGCCTGAAAGAGTATTTTGAAAAAAAACTGAGCATAAACCTGAATTAAAACACTGTTATATTAAATGGGGCAGTTTTTTCAATAATCACACTATTTTTTTGATTGTAAAGATAAGAAAATTAAAAGAGTTACTAATTTTACAAGCCTGAAATTAAGATAAAAATCTGTTGTATGAATGGTTTTTTACAATTAGCAAAGAAAAGATATTCCTGTCGGAAATATCAGCCGCTACCGGTAGAGGAGGAAAAGATAAATTATTTGCTTGAATGTGGTCGAATAGCCCCTTCAGCGGCTAACCGCCAGCCATGGAAAGTTTTTGTTGTCAGGGATTCCGGGATCCTGTCTTTAATACATGATGCTTATCCAAGAGAATGGTTTGCAGGTGCTCCGGTGGTCTTTGTTTTTTGCGGAGATCATTCCCTGAGCTGGAAAAGGCAGAAAGATGCAAAAGACCATGCTGATATTGATATTGCCATCATGGTTGATCA